>NZ_LFQH01000050.1:0-65255 GCF_001238605.1 Arthrobacter sp. ZBG10
GACCCAACAACACCCCACACAACCCCACACGGAGCAACGCCAAGCGCCAGAAACCCCAGCACCAGAACGGCAACACCAGGAACCACAACACCAAAGACACCAAGCAGCAGAACAGCACACCCAAGACGCTCCGCCACCTGAACACCACGTCCCCAACCGGCGCGCGCCGGAGCAGTCGGAACTACCAGACGCCCAGACATATCAGCTGACAACAGCCGATCCACGTGCTTCGGCACCGGCTGACTCCAGCACACCTCATCGAAAAAGCAGTACCAAGCACCCGACCGGGCAAAGGGCAACCAAAAGGGGCCAGGCCTACGAGAAAGCCCCCGTCACCTAGTGCGATGCGGGAGGACTGTCCCGGGCCCTGAGTGTCCCGCTCCGGACCTTTTCAGAACGCACTCCACCGGCGTCGGGCTTTCCCCGGCTGCAGATATCCCGCTAGATTCATCAGTAAGATGACTAATTTCGCGAATCACACCCAAGCCACCGCGTACTGGACCACCGCGCGCGGGCACGGCGAACTGCGCTCCGAGGAATTGTCCGCGCCGGGCCCCGACGAAGCCCTGGTCCGGACGCTCTATTCCGGCATCAGCAAGGGCACGGAGATGGTGGTGCACCGCGGCTCGGTGCCTCCCCGGGTGGCCGAAGAGATGCGTGCACCGCACCAGGAGGGGAACTTCCCCGGGCCGGTGAAATTCGGCTACCTGTCGGTGGGAGTGGTGGAGGACGGCCCCGAAGCCTGGCTGGGACAACGGGTTTTCTGCCTGAACCCGCACCAGGACCGTTATGTGGTGCCTATCAGCTCGTTGACCAGGATTCCCGCTGACGTGCCGTCCAGGCGTGCAGTGCTCACGGGAACTGTCGAAACAGCGGTGAACGCACTCTGGGAAGCCGGCCCCCGGCTGGGCGACCGCGTGGCGGTTGTGGGCGCAGGGCTGGTGGGCGGCATGGTGGCTACGCTGTTGCGGACGTTCCCGCTGGGGCGGCTGCAGCTGATCGACGTCGATGCGGACCGCGAGCAGCTCGCCGACGCACTTGGTGTCGACTTCACGCACCCCGATGACGCCCTGGCTGACTGCGACATCGTCTTCCACTGCTCCGCGTCCCAGGAAGGCCTGGAGCGAAGCCTGCAACTGGTTGGTGACGAGGGCGACGTCATTGAAATGTCCTGGTACGCCGACCGGGAAGTCACCTTGCCACTCGGCGAGGATTTCCACGCCAGGCGCCTCTCGATCCGCGCCAGCCAGGTTGGCGTCGTCGCACGGGCGCGCCGCCATCGCCGCACCAACGCGGACCGCTTGGACCTCGCCGTCCAGCTCCTGGCCGATCCCGTCTTCGAAGCTTTCCTCACGGGCTCGTCGCCCTTTGCTGACCTGCCGGACGTGGTCAGGGACCTCGCCAGCGGCGCGAGGAACGCGCTGTGCCACGTCATCGAATACCCCCAAGACCCCGAAGTCCCTTCCAGCCCGCAGAGGTAGCCCATGTTCAACCTGACCGTCCGTCGTCACTTTATGATCGCCCACAGCCTGCCGCGCGAAGCGTTCGGCCCTGCCCAGGGCCTGCACGGCGCCACGTTTGTCGCGGAAGTGTCATTCCGCCGGCGGAGCCTTAACAACGACGCCATAGTCCTGGACATCGGCGCCGCCGGCACGGTCATCGAAGGGGTGCTCGCCGGCCTGAACTACAAGAACCTGGACGAGCACCCCGACTTCCAGGGAAAGCTCAGCACCACGGAGGCGCTGGCGGAATACATCGCCCAAAAAGTTGCAGCGGAAATCAAGGAAACGGACGACGGCGGCCAACTGGAAGGCATCGACGTCACCCTGCGTGAAAATCCCGACGCCTGGGCCACCTTCTCGCTGGACCTCGCCACCTGAAACATGGCCCGCCTCCGCTTCCTGGTGCCGGCAAACATCCGCCACAACTCCGGCGGCAACGCCTACAACGCCCGGCTGGTGACAGGACTGGAATCACTGGGCGCAAAGGTGCAACTACTGGCCATCGAAGGGACCTGGCCGGACGCCTCCGCGAACCAGCGGCGGCGCCTCGGCTCACTCCTCGGCGCCTGGGACCATACCGCTGGCACGGCAGCTGATTCCGGGTGGCACACCACCCCTCCCATCCCGCCAGCAACCATCGTTGACGGGCTGGTGGCCGTCGGCGCACCGGACGAGATGGAATGGGCAGCAAAAGCCGGGCAAAACACGTGGGTCCTGGTCCACATGCCGGTTCCGGCATCGCAGGATCCCGGCCCGCAGGAAAAGGAAGGCCGGGCGCTGCGTGCCGCCACCGGTGTTATCTGCACCAGCGCCACCGCCGCAGCCACGCTTGCAGCCCGCCACAACCTCCGCCGGATCCATACCGCCCGTCCCGGGGTCGCCCCCGCCGCACTCGCCGCAGGCTCCGCGCCGCCGCATATCCTTGCCGTTGCCGCGCTGCTCCCCAACAAAGACCAGCTGCTGGCGGTATCGGCGCTTGCCCGGCTGCAGGACCTCGACTGGACAGCCGCCCTGGTGGGTTCCGACCAGGCCGACCCCGGCTACGCCGTGAAGGTCCGCGCGGCGATAACGGCCAACGGGCTGAACGGACGTGTGCGGGTTCCGGGCGAACTGGCCGGTCAGGAGTTGGCGAATGAGTGGCATGCCGCTGACCTGAGCCTGTTGGTCTCGCGGGCGGAAGCATTCGGCATGGTGGTCACTGAATCGTTGGCCCGCGGCATTCCCGCGGTCGTCCGCCACGGCACGGGGGCAGTCGAGGCGTTGGGGCTTGCGGGGTTGGTGGCGGACGACGGCGGGCCCCGGCTTCCCGGCACAACCGTGGCACTTCCCGAGGCCGGCGCAGACAGTCCGGCCAGGCTAGCGGGGGTTCTCCGGAACTGGCTCACGAAACCCGCAACCCGGACAGAGTGGCGGGACGCGGCCGGCGAAGCCCGGAAAGCCCTGCCTGGCTGGGCGGTGACGGCACAGTCCGTCCTCGATGCCCTCGCCGGCGCCTGACCCGAGCCCCGGCCAGCCCATCCCCAGGCCGGGTGCCCGGGGTCCGGACCGCCCGCACGCCTGGTGCCCGGCCAGCCAACCCCAGGCGTGGCGCCCGGTCAGGACCCGTTCCGGTGTCCCGCAAAAAAATCGCGGAGCAACACCGCGCATTCGTCTTCGCGGACTCCGGGATAAACCTCAACCCAATGATTGAGCCGGCGTTCCCGCAAGACATCGAAGACAGACCCCGCAGCCCCGGCCTTTTCGTCCCACGCCCCGAAGACCACGCGGGGAATCCGCGACAGCACCACCGCACCCGCGCACATGGCGCACGGTTCCAGGGTCACTATAAGGGTGCAGTCCGACAGCCGCCAGCCGTCCCCGGCCAGAGGGCCGGCAGCGGGCGTGCCGGCCACGGGCTTATCGGCCAGAGGCGCACCGGCGCCCGACGCGCCGCCCACGGGCTGGATCCCGCCGCTCCCCGCTGCAGTTTTGCCTTGCTCAGCGCCCTCGTCGCCGCGAGTGGCGGCAAGCTCCCGCAGCCGGGCAGCAGCAGCGCGGATGGCCACCACTTCGGCATGGGCCGTGGGATCGCCCAGTTCCTCGCGCCGGTTGCGGCCGTAGCCCAGCACCGCGCCGTCAGGGCCCACCACCACGGCCCCGATGGGAACATCCCCGGTGTCGAGGGCGCCGCGGGCTTCCGTCAGGGCAAGGCGCATCCATTCGTTGTGATTCATTCCAGCGGAGACCATGGGTCAATGATAGTTTCGACGGATATCCGGAACCCGTGACGCACTTTAGCCGGGAGGCACAATGAGCACCGTCAGAGACCGTGTGGACAAGTGGATCAAGCCATACGCAGCCCTTTGGCTGACCCTGATCATCGGCGGTGCCCTGGTCATCACGCTTGCCCTCCTCGGCGCCGAAGTCTATTCGGACGTGGTGGACGATGAGGGCCTTGCAAGCCTGGACCTGCCGGCACTTGACTACGCCCAAACGCTCCGCAACCCGGAAACCGACGCCTTCGTCACGGGCTTCACCAACGTAGGCGGCGGCATCGGCATGCCGATCCTGGCCAGCATCCTCACCGCGTGGCTGACGTTCCTTAGCCGCACCTGGCGTCCCATCCTTCTCGTTGCCGGCGCTGCAGCCGTGTCCACGCTGGCAACCACCGTAGGCAAAAGGCTGGTGGGCAGGACCCGGCCGGACCACGCCGAAGCCGTTCCGCCGTATGAGGATTCACCCTCGTTCCCCAGCGGCCACACCCTCAACACCACTGTGGTGATCGGTGTGCTCATCTACCTGATGTGCCTGCAGTTCGAACGGCTCTCCGTCCGCATTACCGCTATCGCCGTGGGCGGCGCCTTTATTGTCGCCATGGGCCTGAGCAGGGTCTTCCTGGGCCATCACTGGATGACGGACGTGATGGCAGGCTGGTTCCTGGGCCTGGCGTGGGTGGGCATGGTAATCCTGGCCCACAGGCTGTTCCATCTGACCCGCAGGAAGGCCCACGCCGGACCCGCGCCGACATTTGAGCACCCGGTCCTTCGCGAGGAGTAGAAGTAGCGCAACCCACAGTGCCTTTACGGGCCTGCACGCCCGATCCACCTGTTCGCCGGATGATAGTTTTAGACCCATGCGCACTCTTGTTGTGGACCACCCGCTGGTCGCCCATAAGCTCACCGTCCTGCGGGACAAAAACACCCCGTCGCCGGTGTTCCGGCAACTGACGGAAGAGTTGGTGACGTTGCTGGCTTACGAGGCCACGCGCGAAGTCCGCACCCAGCCCGTCACCATCGAGACTCCCGTCAGCACCACGGTGGGCACCGCCTTCACCAAACCCACACCACTGGTGGTTCCCATCCTGCGCGCGGGGCTGGGAATGCTTGAAGGCATGACCAAGCTCGTCCCCACCGCTGAGGTGGGTTTCCTGGGCATGGCCCGGGACGAGGAGAGCCTGGAAATCATCACCTACGCCGAGCGCCTGCCCGAAGACCTCACCGACCGGCAGATCTTCGTCCTGGACCCCATGCTGGCCACCGGCGGCACACTCCGCGAGGCCATCAAGTTCCTGTTCAAGCGCGGCGCCTCGGACGTCACCTGCATCTGCCTCCTCGCAGCTCCGGAAGGCCTGGCGAAGCTGGAGGAGGAGCTGGGCGAGTCCAATGTGACAATCGTGCTGGCCTCCATTGACGAGCGGCTCAACGAGAAGTCCTACATCGTTCCCGGCCTCGGTGACGCCGGCGACCGACTCTACGGCATCGCAGGCTAACCAGCCACCGGGCCGCGCAAAAACTGCCGGCGCGGTCAGTTGTGGCCGAACCAGGGGCCAGGAACCCTTTCCTGGCCCCGGCACCCGGGCTACCCTGAGCGGATGGACTGGAAACTTGAACTTGTACTGGTGCCCGTCTCCGACGTGGACCGTGCCCGGGATTTTTATGCGAACCAAGTGGGTTTCACCCTTGACCACGATCACCGGGTCAACGAGAACCTGCGCTTCGTCCAGCTGACCCCGCCCGGATCAGGCTGCTCCATCGCCATCGGCGAGGGGCTCTCGGATGCGCCGGCAGGGTCCGCCCCCAACCTGCAGTTGGTGGTTCCTGACATCCAGGAGGCGCACCGGCACCTGAAAGCCAACGGTGTGGATGTCACGGATATCTCGGACCCCGGCTGGGGTGAGTTTGTGTATTTCAAGGACCCGGACGGCAACCAGTGGGCCGTCCAGTGCATGGCTAAACTTCCACCCATGTAGCTGACGGCCTGCCGTGAAAATCCGGACGGGCACGCCAGGAGCCGGGTGACGTGCAAAGCCGGACGGGGCGCTGGGGCACTGAACGGCTAACCGTGCTGCTGGCCAGGGTTCAGGTCCGAGACTGCCTTAGCCACGCGCCTGGCCCGGGTCTCCTCGGTTTTTGCCAGGGCCAGGGGCTCTACCAGGCGCCGCTGGGCGCTGTAGTTCAAGGCGGCGTACGCGTCGGACGCGGTGCTGTCTGCAGCCAGCGCGGCCGCCAGGTCAGCGGGCACCTCCACCACGCGTGGTTCGGTGTCCACCACCACGTCCACCTCAACGGCGTCGCCCGCGCCCGCCCCTGTCAGCTCACGATTGGCTGCGCTCAGGCCGATCAGGTACTGCCCGCCCATAACGGCAATGCTGCTGCGGTAGGACGCCCCGTTCAGCGTCACCACCACCGGCGGCCGTTTTCCGGCCGCCAAGGCGTCCACAATGCTGGCCGGGACTTCGATGCCGGTCTTGTTGCCGGAGCCGGCAATAACGGTGGTGAATTTCATGCCCCTTAGTATGGTGCCCGCGGAAGCGCCGCGTCACCTGCAGGCGACCCGGCGGTCCCGGGGACGGGACCGCCGGGATGGACCCCGCGGGTCCTAGTACCAGTTGTTGGCGAGGTGGAAGTTCAGGGCGGCTGCGGGGGAGCCGTAGCGCTCCTTGATGTAGTTCAGGCCCCAGTTGATCTGGGTGCGGTAGTTGGTGAGGTAATCCGCGCCGGAGCTTGCCATCTTCTCGGCCGGCAGCGACTGGACAATGCCATAGGCGCCGCTGCTCGCGTTGGTGGCCGTAGTTGTCCAGTCGGATTCCTTGGTCCAGAGCGTCAGCAGGCTCTGCATCTGGTCCGCCGACCAGCCGTAGGATGCCAGCTGGCTGGCCGCATAGGCCTGCGCACCGGCAGGGTCATTAACCGCGACGACGGGAGCGGGCTCCGGTGCGGGAGCGGGCTCCGGCGCAGGGGCAGGCTCGGGAACCGGTGCCGGTGCAGGCTCGGGGGCCGGGGCAGGAGCGGCTTCCACGGCGGGCGCCGGTTCCGCAGCAGGAGCAGCCGGAGCGGGCTCGGCGGCCTGGGGTGCAACAGCGATCGGCGCCGCAGATTCGCTCGGCGCAGCCTGGATTTCGCTCTTCTCCAGTCTCAGTGAGGAGCTTGCCTCGGCGGCTTTTGTTTCAGCCGCCACAGGGGAGGTGACGGAGCTGGTGGCTTGGCCGGCGGCACCGACTCCCACCAGCAGGGCGCAGGACGCGGCGAGGATGGCCGTGCGCCGGCCCAGGAAGGCAATGCCGCGCTTTTTGGTGTGGAATGGACTGTCGGCCCCATTTTTCGGGCGCGTTTCTACCGGGAATTCAGACATGATGGATCGCCTCTCACACCTGCGGAGTTAGCTGTCGGGTTCGGATGAGGGCATCCGGCCATCCGGAAAATTCACGAAAATGGCTTAACCCCAAGGGCACGCAGTGCCCGGGACTGTGGGTCCCCCGCCTCTGCCATGGGTCAAGAAGGATCCGGGAAGCGGCAGAGCTAGGCGTCATCCGGACATGCGCCCCGAACGGGAACCGCACCCTTTCGACGGTACAGGAGTCCGAAGCTTAAGTCACATTTAGGTAACGGACATCACGACGGCGGCGTGTCAGGTTGTGGGGGCGGCTGCCGCGAGTGGGAGGGAGATGGTGAATTGCGTTCTGCCCGGCTCGGACGTCACCCAGACCTTCCCGCCGTGCGCCTCGATGATCGACTGGACGATGGAAAGCCCCAGCCCGCTGGTGCCCTCCGCGGCGGCGGCCCCGGCCTGGTCGCCGCTGCCTTTCCTGGCCGCGTCCGCGCGGGCAAAGCGTGAAAAGACCTGGTCCACGAACCCTGCCGGGATCCCGCCGCCGTCGTCCGTCACCGTGACGAACGCCGTGTTGTCGGCCGTACCCACCCCTGCCAGGACGGTGGTTCCGGCCGGCGTGTGCTTCCGGGCGTTCGAGAGCAGGTTCATCAGGACCTGACGGAGCTGGGCTGGATCGCCCGTGACCACCACAGGCTCGTCCGGCAGTTCGAAGCGCCAATTGTGTCCGGGTGCCATCACCTTCTCGTCGCTGACGCTTTCCACCATGAGTTGCGTCAGGTCCACCTCGCTGAGCTTCAGCGGCTGGCCCTCATCCAGCCGCGCCAGCAGCAGCAGGTCTTCCACCAGCGCCGTCATACGCTCGGACTGGCTCTGCACGCGTGCCAGCGAACGGGCACCGTCGGGCGTGAACTGCTCCGTCATGCGCATCAGCTCCGTATAACCACGGATGGCCGTCAGCGGGGTGCGGAGTTCATGCGAGGCGTCAGCCACAAACTGGCGCACCTTGGTTTCGCTTTTCTGCCTCGCCTGCAGCGCGCTGGCCACGTTGTCCAGCATCAGGTTCAGCGCATGCCCCACGCTGCCCACCTCGGTTCCCGGATTGGAGTTCGACGGCGGGACGCGCACCGCGAGTGCCACCTCGCCGGCGTCCAGCGGCAGTTGGGAGACCCTCGTGGCCACTTCCGAGAGTTGTTCCAGCGGTTTCATGGTGCGCCGGATCAGGACGGTGCCGATCAGCCCGACCAGCAGGAGACCGCCCAGGGACACAAAAATGAATGTCCACACCAGCGACGTGAGCGTGCTGTCCTTGACTGCCAGGGGGAGCCCGGTCACCAGGACGTCGCCGAAAGAGGTTTCGACGGCCACCAGCCGGTAGCTGCCGTTGGACAGTTCCCGGTCCACTGGCTTGCCGTCCGTCGCCAGGCCCAGGAGGACAGGCTTGTCGTCAGCCGCGAGGGGGGTGCGGGTGGTGTCTGAGGCGAGGAAACCGCCCGTGTTCACCTGGCCGTTGCGGATGCTGGCGTTGACGGTGCCCACACTCTGGCCCCGTGCGTCCAGTGGGTCCCGGCCGTTGAAGCCGCCCTGCGGCGGGCGGCCGGGATCGTTGGCCCGCTCCGCCGCCTGGCTCAGCTGGGCATCAAGCTGGCGGGTGAGGAAGGCATCCATTGAGGCGTAGCTGACCACTCCCACCGCGCCGCAGATGGCGATCAGCAGGGCCATGGCCAATGCCACCAAGCGCGTCCGCAGATGCCAGGTGGCGGGTCGGAGCACGCTCCGGCGGGGTGCCTCCGGGGCTGGTGTGGTGGCCACGGAACCTACTCTGCAGGCTTGATGACGTAGCCGGCACCGCGCACGGTATGGATCATGGGCGGGTGCACGGCATCAATTTTTTTGCGCAGGTAGGAAATGTAGAGCTCCACGATGTTGGCCTGGCCACCGAAGTCGTAGTCCCACACCCGGTCCAGGATCTGGGCCTTGCTGATGACCCGCTTGGGGTTCTCCATCAGGTAGCGGAGCAGCTCGAACTGGGTGGCGGTCAGCTGCACGTCGTCACCGGCGCGGGTCACTTCCCGGGTATCGATATTCAGGACCAGGTCGCCCACCACCAGTTCGGAGGTATCCATGGCGGCCACCCCGGAACGCTGCACCAGCCTGTGCAGCCGCAGCAGGACCTCCTCCATGCTGAATGGTTTGGTGACGTAATCGTCCCCGCCCGCCGCCAGGCCCACTATCCGGTCCTGGATGGCGTCCTTGGCCGTCAGGAACAGCGCGGGTACCTCCGGGGCGAACGCCCGGATCCGGCCCAGCAACTCGACGCCGTCAAAGCCGGGGAGCATCACATCCAGCACCAGGACGTCCGGGCGGAAGTCCTTGGCCAGCTTCACGGCCTCCGGCCCGTCCGCGGCCACGGCAACAGACCAGCCCGCCATGCGCAGGCCCATGCTCATCAGTTCGGAGAGGCTGGGCTCGTCGTCAACCACCAGGGCCCGGATGGGGGACCCGTCCGGGTGGGACAGCTGGGGGAGGTTGTTGGTCATGGAGTGCGAAGTGGCCATGGGACAACTCTCCGATCGTTCGGTTAAGCCCGGCTTTG
The DNA here is from genome assembly GCF_001238605.1 of Arthrobacter sp. ZBG10. Taxonomy (NCBI): domain Bacteria; kingdom Bacillati; phylum Actinomycetota; class Actinomycetes; order Micrococcales; family Micrococcaceae; genus Arthrobacter; species Arthrobacter sp. ZBG10. The sequence continues at coordinate 9,685 of NZ_LFQH01000050.1, forward strand.
GGGTTCCTGTGTCCAGGCTGTGAATCCCAGCCTAGCGACCTGGGTGCCGCTCCGGTTGGAACGTCCGCCGCAGCTGGCGGGAGTCCCGACCGGCTCCAGGGCCTTCGAAGAACGTCCAGGGGCCAGGCTGCAGGGATCTTGCGGGAGCGCACCGGGAACTTTTTCCGGAAAAGCCGGACATCGGCTGGACAGCAGGGTGCGGGAAGGGAGGAATTTTCGTGAATTCGGCTTGGCTGAAGTTCTTAATCCTAAAAGAAGGAATTGCCGAATATTGTTCTCAACAACATGGATTTTCCAGGTGCTGAACGGATAACGAACGTTATTCTTTACACCGGACAGAATCGTGATCTGCAACACAAAAGCGCATTTTGTCTCACCATGCGGACGATGCCGTCCATTGTTACTTGCAAGTTGGCATTGTTACGCGTCACACTTCCAATGTGAACAAGAACTCAACAGCACCTGCAGCCGCAGAATATTGGCCCAGCACACCCGCTGCTGCCGACATGCGCTGTTGTCGAATGTACGCCTGACTTCCCACCCTCCGAAGTTCTTAGGCATTCGCCCCCAGCCCAGCGTCGGGCGTCCCTCCCCAATTCGCAGTGCGGGGAAACCCAGCATTCGAGCCGCCCAGGCGGCCATTCACATTGAGGTAAGCACAACATGACCGTTGCATCCGGATACGTCCACATCTCCGTCCGTAACGCCGCCAAGGCCGGCCAGCCCTCGGGTCTTCGCCCGGGCTTCGGACCCCGCCCCGCGCTGGCTCCCGCAGGCAGCGGAAACACCTTCCCTGCGCAGGGCTACGCCCCCCAGGGATATAACCCCAACTCCTACGGGCAGCTCCGCGCCGTTCCTGCCGAGCCCGCGCCCCTTACGGCCCCCACCCCCGTGATTGCCGGGCCCAACGCCGTCCGCCCTGTGGCGAACGAGAACGTGGCCCGCGGCTTTGTTCTCTACATGGGCATCGATGAGGAAACCGCCGCAGCCGCAGGTACCTCCATCGCCAAGCTCGCCCAGGAAATCCGGGCCTACGCCCAGTCCCTGGTCACCGGCGCCGAAAGCTACGCCGCCGTTGCCGTGGCTCCGGCAGGCACCCCCGGTTCCGCGCTCGACGTCGTCCGTTCCACCTTTGGCGACCCCACCGTCAACGCCCGCCAGCGCACCGAAACCCCGCGTCCCCAGCTTCCCCAGGAACCCCGGCCCTCCGGCGTCCTGATCGACCTGGCCCGCCGCGAGGTGCACCTGGACGGCGAGTCGCTGAACCTGACCTTCAAGGAGTTCGAACTCCTGAACTACCTGGTGGAAAACGGCACCCGCACGGTTGGCCGTGACGAGCTTCTTGAGGGGCTGTGGCGCAACGCCGAGGAAGTGCCCAATGAGCGCACCATCGACGTGCACATCCGCCGCCTCCGCTCCAAGCTGGGACGCCTGGCCAACACGGTGCGCACGGTCCGTGGCCAGGGTTACCGCTTCTACGAGCACCCCGAAGTTGTTGTCTGGGCCGCTCCGGAATACTCGATCTAGCCTTACTAGCGCCCGGAGGCAGATGGCCGCCGCGGTTGGGTGCGGGGCGGGCGATAGGCTTGGGCCATGAGTGAGCATCACGTAAAACGCCTGGTCCTGATGCGCCATGCCAAGGCTGACTGGCCGGGCGGGGTGGCCGACCATGACCGTCCGCTGGAGGAACGGGGGCACCGCGATGCGCCCGCCGCCGGCCGCTGGCTTGTGGACCATAACGTGCTGCCGGATTTCATCCTCTGCTCGAGCGCGCTGCGGACGCGGCAGACCTGCACCTGGGTGTGCTCGGAACTGGGCGATAAGGCGCCCACGCCCAAGCTGGAAGGTGGCTTGTACGCCGCATCCGCGCTGCGGATGCTCTCGGTGGTCAACCAGGTGCCGGATACCGTGACCACCCTGATGCTGATCTCGCACCTGCCCGGTGTCCAGGACCTGGCCATGCACCTGGCGTCGCGTGATTCGGAACATGACGCCTACATGGACGCCGCCACCCGGTACCCCACAAATGCCCTCACGGTGCTGGAGACGGAGAAGACGTGGGCCGAACTGGACGGCCAGGACGCCCGGATCACCAGCTTTACAGTTCCGCGGGCCCGCTGATCTCCCGCAGTATCGCTGCCACGTGCCTGATGCCCGGGCTGGCTGTCATGGTGCGGCGGTAGACGATCCCCACCTGCCGTGCCTGCGCCGGGTTGGTCACCGGCACGGCCACCACCTCCGGCGGCAGCACCCCCCGGCCCAGCCGCGGCACCAGGGCCACCACGGCGCCCTGCTGGACCAGCGCGATGTGCGTGGCAAAATCAGGATCGTAGACCTGGATGTTGGGCACCCGGCCCAGCCCGGTGAAGATCCGCAGCAGGGCTTCGTTGCAGATTGCCCCGTTGGGCGTACTGATCCACCGTTCCCCCACCAGGTGGGCCGGTTCAACCTCGGTCCGGCCGGCCAGCGGGTGGTCCCGATGGACCAAAACATCGGCCACGTCCTCGCACAGCCACTCGAGGGTGAGGTGCTCCGGAATCACCAGGGGCACTGAGTTCCAGTTGTGGACCAGGCCTAAGTCGGCCTCTCCATTGGCCACGCGGGCCACCGCCTCCCGCGGATCCTCGGCCAGGACGCTAACGTCCAGCATGGTGCCGGCCGCAGCCAGGCGGCCCAGGAGGGGGCCCACCAGCCCCCGGCAGGCGGTGGAGAAGGCCACCACCCGGAGCTTGCCCTCGGGTTTTGCGGGATCGGCCAGCAGGGTGGACTGGAGTTCCTCCAGTTCGGCAAGGATCCGCCGGCCGTAGGCGGCCAGCGCTTGACCCCGCTCGGTCAGCAGCACACCGCGGCCCCGCCGTTCCAGGACCGCGAAGCCCGCCTCCTTCTCCAGCTTCTTGACCTGCTGGGAAACGGCCGAGGGGCTGAAGCCGATCGACTCCGAAGCGGCGATCACCGATCCGTGCTGTTCAACGGCTGCAAGGGCACGCAGTGAGCCAATATCGATCATGAAGCAAACGTACATTGTTTTATAAACAATTCAACGCTGGTGCTTCATTCGTCAGTCTGCGACAGTGAGACCATGAATCTCCGTGACACCCTGTTGGCCATAGCAGTCGCCGTCCTGTGGGGCTTGAACTTCGTGGCCATCGACATCGGCCTGCACCCCGCTGGCCAGGAGGTTCCGCCCCTGCTGTTTGTGGCCATCCGGTTTGTCCTGGTGGTGTTCCCCTGCATCTTCTTCATCCGGAAACCGGACGTAAGCTGGGCGGCAATCATCGGTGTCGGACTCTTTATGAGCGCCGGCCAGTTCGGGCTCCTCTACCTCGCCATGGCGCTGGGGATGCCCGCGGGCCTCGCCTCACTGGTCCTGCAGGCGCAGGTCCTGCTGACCATCCTGCTGGCGTCGATGTTCCTGGGTGAACGGCCCAGCCGCCGGCAGGTGGGCGGGGTGGTTCTTGGTGTGGCGGGCCTCGCCGTCGTGGCTACCGGGCGCAGTGCCGTTGCACCGTTGCTGCCCCTGGTGATTGTGCTGGCGGCGGCCCTTTCCTGGGCGGCGGGAAATGTCATTGCCCGGCGGGCCAAGGCGGCATCCGGGCTGGGCCTGGTGGTCTGGTCGGGGGCCGTGGTGCCGCTGCCGCTGGCCGGCCTGTCACTCGTGGTGGACGGCCCCGAAGCGGTGTTCACTACGCTGGGCAACCTGCAGGCACCCACCATCCTGAGCGCGCTCTACACGGCCGTCTTCGCATCGCTGGTGGGATACGGCATCTGGAACCGGCTCCTGGCCAGCCACCCGTCGTCGTCGGTGGTGCCGTTTACGCTGCTGGTGCCAGTGGTGGGGATGAGCGCCGCCTGGCTGGTGCTGGGTGAGGTGCCCTCGGGGCCGGAAGTTGCCGGCGGGCTGCTGCTCCTGGCGGGGGTGGCGACGGCGGTCCTCACCTTCGGGCGGGGCCGGCGCCAGAGCCGGCGCGCAGGCCTGGATCCGTTGACGGTAGACGGGGTTGACGGCGTGGACGGGGTAGGCGCCGCGGGTATGCGCGGGACCGGGGTGCGCTGAGCCGGGGTGCGCTGTGCCGGCGTGTGCTGCGGCGGCGTTTGTGGGTTGGTGTTCCGGCGTTTACTGCGGCGGCGTGCGCTGCGGCGGCGTTTGTTGGGCTGGTGTTCCGGCGCCTACTGCTGCGGCGTGCGTTGGGTTGCTGAGCGTTGGGCGGCTGTGCGTTGCGTTGATGTCCGCTGGGACGCAGTGCGCCCGGCGGCGGCAGCGCGGGCTGCGGCCGCGCGCCGGGCCTGGGCTGGTACGCCGGTACGTGCCCGGCCGGTGGCAGCCCCCCGCTGGGATTTTCCCCCTTGGGAGGTCCCGCGTGGCGTGCTGCGGGTCCGTGTGGTGCCGGTTTGGCCGGGGCGGGGTCGGCCGGCGCGGGTTTGGCCCGGCATGCGCCGTCCGGAGGTTCCCTGCCTGGCCCGGCGGCCAGCCGGCCACGCTGCTCCAAGGACGAGGATGACGAGTGTAGCCGCGGCAGCAGCCCCGGCCCCATAAAAGTAGTCGTCCGGATCGCCGGTGGGCAGCGGGGTCCCAATGAACGAGCGCTGGCCGGCGAAGGCGAGCTCCCAGGTACTCAGGAACGCCAGGCTGAAGCCAATGGCCAGGCTGAAACAGGCGCCCGCTGCCAAGAGGGCAACCCGCCGGCCGCGGACCAGGATCTCGCCAACGGCGGCCAAAAATGCCACTGTGAGGACCCCCAGGAACGCAAAGAACACGGGCAGCGCGAGTGTCATCCCGGTGAGGACCAGCAGGCCCAAGGCCACGATCCCCGTGACTACCGCGAACTTGCCGCTGTTCCCAATGTGGCGCATTGCTCCATCATCCCGCAGGCGCGGGCGCCTTCAGGACGTAGCCGCGCATGATGGCCATGATTGCTGCAACGCTTTGGTCACGGGTGCGCTCCGGGTTGTAGGTCTGCCGGTCCAGTCCCACCACAAAGCAGGCGCCGAAGATCGCCGTTTCCAGGCTGCCGCGCGAAACGGTCGTGTCCACGGGGTAGGTTTTGGCCACGTTCTCCACCGCAGCGCCGATCACCGCCAGTAGTTCACCGCGCAGCACAGCGAACGTTCCCTGCCATTCGCTGGGGATGCGCCAGTTTTCGCTCACCCACAGGCGGGCGAAGGAAGGGTAGTCGGACATAAAGTCCATGGCCGCACCGATCATCCATTCCATGGCAAGCAACGGATCCTGGGTGCCGGCGGGAACAGGCTGAGCGGGATCCTGGGTGCCGGCGGGATCCTGCGTGCCGGAGGTGTCGGGATCCTGCGTGCCAGCGGTGGCGGGATCCTGCGTGCCGGCTGGGTCCTGGGCGCCGGCGGGAACGGCGGGGGCAGGTCCCTCCAGCCGGGCCTTGAGGATGTCCACACCGTGCCGCAACAGTTGGGCAATCAGCTCGGATTTGCTGCCGAAGTTGTAATAGACGGTGCCCTTGGAAACGCCCGAGGCCGCAGCGATCTCATCAACAGTCACACCGGCGGCCCCGCGCTCGCCGATCAGCTCCATGGAAGCGTCGAAGATTTTCTGCCGGGTGGCGCCGGTGCGTGCGGGCCGCAGGGCTTTGGCAGGCTCAGGGGTTCCGATGCTCATACGGCGATCTCCGGCTTGAGGCTTTTCAGCGTCCAGTATTTGTTTTTGCGTACTGCCAGGGTGGACAGGGCTGCCCCCAGGAGGGTGTAGCCCAGCAGCCCCAGCACGGTGGGGATGATCATGGACAGGTCGGCGCCGTAGATCAGGTGCCGCATGCCGGTGACCACATATCCCATGGGCAGGATTTCATGGACCACGTGGAGGGGCTGCGGCGTGGTCTGCCACGGGAACGTGCCGCCGGAGGACACCAGCTGCAGTACCAGCAGGATCAGCACCACCAGCTTGCCGGGGGAACCCAGCAGGGCCACCACACCCTGGATGAGCGCGCTGAAGGCCATGGCGGCCGCCAGCAGGAAGAGCCACATCAGGAACGGGTGGGCCGGGTTCAGTCCCAGCGCCAGGTCCACCACCAGCGTCAGCAGGGTGGCCTGGACCACCGATACCGCCAGGAACGGCAGCCAGCCGCCCACCGCAATCTTCCACGACGGCGCGTTGGAGGCCAGCGCACGCTGGGTGATGGGCCGCATCGCCTGGACCAGCATAAAGATTCCGATCCACATGGCGAGGGTGAGGAAGAAGGGTGCCAGCCCCGCCCCGTACGAGCCTGCCTTCGCCTGCGAGACGTTGCTGACGGACACTGGATCGGCGATCACGCGGGAGAGGTTGCTCTTTTGTGTGTCGTCGGGGTTGGGTACCTGGCCCGCGCCCTTGCCGATTTCGTCTGCCAGGGTCCTGGACCCGTCCGCGGCTGTGCCGGCACCCGCGGCAAGCTGGGCGGCGCCGTCGTCGAGCTTTCCGGCTCCGGCCACCAGGGAACCTGTGCCGTCCACGGCGGTCTGTTCGCCGGTGGCCAGGGTGGCGGCGCCGGTGTGCAGCTGGTCCGCACCACCTGAAGCCTGCACAATGGCGTCCTTCAGGGCGGGGGTAGCGGCAGCCAGCTGGGATGCGCCGACGCTGACAGCTTCTGCGCCGTCCGCCAGCTGCTGGATCTGGGCGGCGTCGGTCTGCAGCTTCGTTTTGGCCGTGGTGACCGGGTTGGACGCGGCCACTGCGTCGAAGTCGGCAAGAATGCTGTCTGCCTGCTCCTTCGTGATCACGCCTGCGTCCATCAGCCGGGTGTTGGATGCCACCACCCGGTCCCGGAGGCCTTTGTCCGCGGCCTCCAGTTGTGCGGCAACGTCCTGGACCTTGGTGTTGAGCTGCGCGTTTCCAGCCGCGACCTGCGCCGCACCGTCCGCCAGCGTCTTTGAATCGGTGGGGAGCATGGACGTTTTGTCCCTAAGAAGGGACAGCCCGCTGCTCAGGGAGCCGGCACCCTCCGTCAGCTGGTTGGCACCGTCGCGGAGCTTCACCTGCCCCGCGTAGAGTTCGTTGGCTCCGCTGTTCAGGGCAGTTGTTCCATCATGCAGGGTAGCGGTTCCGTCCCGAAGGGTGGCTACACCATCGGCCAGTTGCCCCGCGCCGTCAGCGGCCTTGAGCATCTGGGTGTGGATGGTGCCAAAGCCCGTGAGCAGCTGGTTGGCAGTCTCTTCGCCCACCTCCGTGGCCACGGTGCTGTGCACCGCGGTGGTCAGCTTGTCCACGATGGTGCTCAGGAGGTAATTGTTGGCGTCGTTGGTGGTGACATTGAGCATGGCCTGGCTGGCGGAGTCGAAGCTGCCCGGCGAGACCAGGTTGGCGGAAAAGTCCTGCGGAATTTTCAGCGCAAAGGCGTAGTCGCCGTTGCTGACGCCCTGATCCGCCTCCTGCGTGCTTGCCACGGGGATCCAGTGGAAGACGTTGCCGTCCACCAGGCTGTCGGCCACTTTTTCGCCGGCGGCCAGGGTGCTGCCGTCGGCTGCGGTGGCGCCGGTATCCTCCACCACCAGGGCGGCGTCCAGGTGGTCCAGGTTGCCGTACGGATCCCAGTTGGCGTAGAGGTACACCGCGCCGTACAGCAGCGGGACCATTGTCAGGGCAAGAATGGTCAGCTTGGGCAGCAGCCCACCGGTCATGCGCTTGAGTTCGGAGCGGGCCAGCCGCAGCACTGTCACTTGGCAACCTCAGTTTCGGTTTCGGCTATTTGTCTGGCCGGCACTCTTGGCTCCGGCTCCGGCTCCGGCTGCGTTGTGGTGGCCGGCGCCGGCTGAGCAGGGGTGGGTTCCGCCGGCTGTGGCTCCACTGCGCCGGAGCGCACGGCCACGGAACCCGGCGTGGTGGGCTCTGGTACGGCAGTTTCCGGCCCGTCATTTTCCTGCCCGGGCACAGCGTTGCCGATTTCCGCGACAGCCCCCGACCACAACGCCGGGACGGCACTGACGGTGGCGACGACGGCGAGCTGCCGGCCGCCGTCGGCCGCCAACTGCATCAGCCGCGGCAGCCAGTCCTGGGGATCCGCGCTGTGCCGGTCCGGGGAATCCACCACCACAAGGTCCGTGTGCGGGTTCGCCAGGGCAAGCGCCGTCAACAGTTCGAGGCGCCGCTTCGGGCCCAGTTGCTCGGTCCAGAGGTCCGCGATGTCCTCGAAGCTGTGGACCTTGAGCCAGGGTTTGCTGAGCAGCGCCCCACGGTAGCGGCGGGGGATGAGTGCCAGGTCCTCGGTCACCAGGTCGCGGACACTGAGGTGCCGCTCGGGCTCGTTGACGTCCACCGCGTCCACCAGCGCACTGGCCTGCCGAAGCACTTTGATGCGCGGATTGGCGTCCCAGGTGATGGTTCCCCCGCCTGGCTTCATCCGGCCGCTGAGGGCAAGGGCCAGCGCGGTCCGCTGGTCCTGCCGGGCGCCGGTGACCAGAAGGAGCCCGCCGCGCCGCACCGAGAGTGAGGTGGCGGGGACTAGCGGGTCCCGGCGTCCGGGGACGTGAAGCTGGTGTGCTGAGAGCAAGGAAGGCCTTTCAGGGGATACGTCTGTATCCAGCCTAACCGAACTGACTGGTCAGTTCAAATAGCTACGCCTCGTGCTTAGAGCCCGTATTTCTCCAGAAGCCGCAGCCACACCTCGCTGATGGTGGGGTAGGAGGGGACGGCGTGCCACAGCCGGTCCAGCGGAACCTCACCCACAATGGCGATCGTGGCCGCGTGCAAAAGCTCCGCCACGTCGGGTCCGGCGAAGGTGGCGCCCAGGAGCACCTTGCGGTCCTCGTCGATCACCAGCTGGGCCCATCCCTCATAGTGCTCGGAGTGCAGGGATGAGCCGGCCACCTCGATGGGCAACTCCACCGAGGAGGCGTTGCAGCCGTCCTTCCTCGCGGTGTCCAGGGTGCGCCCCACCATTGCCAGCTCAGGGTCGGTGAACACCACACTCGGCACGGCGTGCTGGTTGGCGGTCTGGGCGTACCGGCTCCAATCGGGGGCTGCGCCTTTGAGGGTTCCGTTGGCCCGGGCGCTGATGGCGTCCCCCGTGGCCCGGGCCCCGTATTTGCCCTGGTGGGTGAAGAGGTTCCTGCCGGCGGCATCGCCCACGGCATACAGCCACGGCTCGTCGCCAGGTGCGCCTGCCACCAGGCCGGTATTGTCTGTGGCCAGGTTGAAGCGGCCGTTGCTGTCCGGGCCCAGGCCAACACTTTCCAGGCCGAGGCCCTCGAGGGCCGGGTGCCGCCCGGTGGAGACCAGGACCTTATCCGCCGTTACGGTGGTGCCGTCGCCCAGCGCCAGGCTGAACGTCCCGTGGTCGTTCTCCTTAATGCTGTTGGTGGCGGTGTGCAGCCGGAGCTCCACGCCGTCTGCCCGCAGGCCTGCGGCCACAAGGTCGGCGGCTTCGGTGGGGAAGCTGCCCAGCAGGCTGCTCCTCGCTACAAGGGTTACGGCCGCGCCAAGGCGGGCAAAAGCCTGTGCCAGTTCGACGCCGGCAACGCCGCCACCCAGGACGGCCAGGGACGCCGGGATTTCGCTGGCAGATGTGGCCTCCCGGGTACCCCAGACCTGGAGGTCCTCCAACCCATCGATGGGAGGCATGGTGGGCATCGAGCCGCTGGCCAGGACCACTGCGTGGCGCGCCAGCAGCCGGTGCTGCACGCCGTCCAGCCCGGCCACCTCCACCTGTTTGGGTGCGCTCAACCATGCGTGGCCGCGCACCAGCTCGATGCCGGTGTCCTTGACCCAGTCAACCTGGCTGTCGTCCTGCCAGTTGGACGTGAAATAGTCCCGCCGCTTCAGCACCGCGGCGGCATCGAGGGGTTTAGTCACCGATTCCTTGGCGCCGGGGGTGGTCTGCGCTCCATGCAGGGCGGTTCCCGGGCGGAGCAGCGCCTTGGAGGGCATGCAGGCCCAGTAGGAACACTCGCCGCCCACCAGTTCGGCCTCCACCAGCACCACGGAGAGCCCGCCCTGGACCACCCGGCCCGCCACATTCTCACCAACGGCGCCAGCGCCGATCACCACTACATCAAATTCGCGCTCAACGGCCTCGGGCATCATGGGAAAAGCCTACGCCGGGCAACGTGTGAAGAAGCGCTTGGCAGACCCGGGGCCGGCGGTACGGCGGATGCAGGGTCCGGTCGCAAAACCAGCACCGGCACACAAAAAAGGTCCGCACCGGCGAACCGGTGCGGACCTTGTTGGTGCGCCCAAAGGGATTCGAACCCCTGACCTTCTGTTCCGTAGACAGACGCTCTATCCAGCTGAGCTATGGGCGCATTCCGTGTCCCGGGAGAAGAACCGCACTCCCTGAACCTCGAATTACTTTACGCGAGGGTTGGCCGTGTGCCAAATCGAAACGCCTGTAATCTGCACAACTAGACCGGTCTACGTGACCTTGATCACTTAAGTCACGCTTTCGGGCGAAATATTCCGCGTATTTCCGCGGTTTCCCCATTCCGGCCCCCGGCGGCCCCTGAAAAGACCCCAAAAACACGAGTGGTCCGGACCATAGCATTTAGCACACACCGATGAACCCCAGGAAGGGATCCGATATGAGCGATCTGGCGCACAAGCCGCTGCTTGAGAATGCACCCACCACCCATGCCGGCCTGCTGGCTTGGGTTGAAGAGGTTGCCGAGCTCACGCAGCCGGACCGTATCTACTGGGTGGACGGCTCTGAAGCTGAAAACACCCGCCTCACCGATGAGCTCGTGGCAGCCGGAACGCTCACCCGGCTGAACCAGGACACCTTCCCGAACTCCTTCGCGGCGTTCTCCGACCCGGCAGACGTTGCCCGGGTCGAGGAGCAGACCTTCATCTGCTCGGAAAACAAGCGCGATGCAGGCTTCACCAATAACTGGATGGAACCGGCCAGCATGAAGGAGAAGCTGCGCGCCTTGTTCGCCGGCTCCATGCGCGGCCGCACCATGTACGTCATCCCGTTTGTGATGGGCCACCTTGACGCCGAGGACCCCAAGTTCGGCGTGGAAATCACCGACAGCGCCTACGTTGTCGCCTCGATGCGGATCATGGCCCGGATCGGCACGGACGTCCTGGACCGGATCACCGAGACCAACGCGTTCTACGTCCCCGCCCTGCATTCGCTGGGTGCCCCGCTGGAAGCCGGCCAGGCGGATGTGCCTTGGCCCTGCAACCCGGATAAGTGGATTGTGCACTTCCCGGAAGAGCGGTCCATCTGGTCCTTCGGCTCGGGCTACGGCGGAAACGCCCTGCTGGGCAAAAAGTGCTACGCCCTGCGGATCGCGTCCGTGATGGCCCGCGACGAAGGCTGGCTGGCCGAGCACATGCTCATCCTCAAGCTCACCTCGCCGGAACAGAAGACGTACTACGTCTCCGCTGCCTTCCCGTCCGCCTGCGGCAAGACCAACCTCGCGCTGCTCGACCCCACCATCGATGGCTGGAAGGTCGAAACCCTGGGTGACGACATCACCTGGATGCGTTTTGGCAAGGAAGGCGAGCTGCGCGCCGTCAACCCCGAGGCAGGCCTCTTCGGCGTGGCTCCGGGGACCGGCTGGGGCACCAACCCCAACGCCATGCGCGCCATCGCCAAGGGCAACAGCATCTTCACCAACGTGGCGCTGACCGACGACGGCGGCGTGTGGTGGGAGGGCATGACGGAGGAAGTGCCGGCGCACCTCACCGACTGGCAGGGCAACTCCTGGACGCCTGATTCCGACGCCCCGGCCGCGCACCCGAACTCCCGTTTCTGCACCCCGATCGACCAGATCGACATGCTTGCCGAGGAGTACAACAGCCCCGACGGCGTGGAGCTTTCCGCGATCCTCTTCGGCGGCCGCCGCAAGACCACCATCCCCCTGGTGACCGAGGCCCGCAGCTGGTCCAACGGCATCTTCATGGGTTCCACCCTGTCCTCGGAAACCACTGCCGCGGCAGCCGGCGCGGTGGGTGTGGTCCGCCGCGACCCCATGGCCATGCTGCCCTTCATCGGCTACGACGCCGGCGACTACCTGAACCACTGGGTCAACCTGTCCGCCAAGGGCAACCCCGAGCGCCTGCCCAGGATCTTCCTGGTCAACTGGTTCCGCCGGAACGCCGAGGGTGGTTTCGCCTGGCCCGGCTTCGGCGACAACGCCCGGGTACTCAAGTGGGCCATCGAGCGCCTCGAAGGCAAGGCTGACGCCGTGGAGACCCCCATCGGGTTTGTGCCCACCGGCGACGCGATCGACCTCAAGGGCCTGGACATGACCCCGGCGGAGGTCGAGGACGCCGTCCGCGTGGATCCCGCCGAATGGGCCACCGAGCTCGCATCGATCGAGGAGTGGTACGCCAACTTCGGCGGCTCGCTCCCGGACGCACTCCAGTCGGAACTCGCCGGGCTGAAGGAACGCCTCGGCTGATTCTTACGCGTACGACGGCGGCCCCGCACCTTTTTCCGAAAAGGTGCGGGGCCGCCGTCGTTATGCTGCCGCGGTGCCGCCGCAGTGGGCGGTGGGTAGTGGACAGTGGCCACTGGACAGCGGCGGGCGCGGGGTCGGTGCAGCTCAGCCTGCCTGCCAGATGTCGGGACCAAACACCTCGTAGTGGATCGAGGTGGCGGGGATGCCGGCGTCGATGGCCTCGCTGCGGATGCTGCGCATAAAAGGCAGGGGGCCGCAGAGGTAGAGGGCGGCGCCGGCTGGCAGGTCCACTTCCCGCAGGGACATAAAGCCCTGGTTGGATCCGGCTGCGGGCTCCTCCAGCCACAGCTGCAGTTCCGCGCCGTCCAGCCGCGCGACGTCATGCGTCATCTGACTGCGCAGCGCCCAGCTGTCCATTGTGCTTTCTGCGTGCAGCACCAGGACCTGCCGCTCCGAACCGGCCGCCGCGAGCGAGCGCAGGATGGAGGCTGTGGGGGTGCAGCCGATACCGGCCGAGGCCAGGATTACGGGGCCGGTACCGTCTTTGAGCGTGATTCCGCCGTAGGGATTGGAGATCTCCAGGATGTCGCCAACCTGGACGTCCCGGTGCAGGACGGGGGAGACCTCGCCACTGTCGTCGAGTTTGGCGGTGAAGCTGCGGCCGGTGCCGGCGTCCCCCGACAAGGAGTACTGGCGGACCTGGCGGATCCCGTCCGGCAGCGCGACCTTGACGCTGATGTATTGGCCGGGCAGCGCTGCAGTGACGGGGGTGTCGTCGGCAGGTTCCAGTGTGAAGGTCAGGGCGCCGCTGCCGGCGGGGGTTTTGGCGGTGACGGTCCAGGGCATCCACATGCGGCTGTTGGCCTGGCTGGCGTACAGTCCCTTTTCGAGTTTGATCAGGGCGTCCGCCATCAGCCAGTAGACCTCGGTCCAGGCTGCGGCGATGTTGGGGGTGATGACTGCGGCGAGGTCCTCGGCGATGGCGGCGAACAGGTGCTGGTACACCACCTGGTACTGCGGTTCGCTGATGCCAAGCGACGCGTGGCGGTGGGCGATGCGCGCCAGGACAGCCTCGGGCAGCGTTCCTGGATTGTCCACCAAATGGGTTGCAAATGCGGCGATGCTGCCGGCCAGGGCCTGCTGCTGGGTGCCGGAGCGCTGATTGGAACTGCTGAACAGGCCGTCCAGCAGTTCCGGGTGGGCGGTGAACAGCCGGTCGTAGAAGTTGGTGGTGATGGCACCGATCCGTGAGCCAACCAGCGGGAGGGTGGCTTCGATGACGGGGCGTGATTTGTCCGACAGCATGGGAACTCCTGAAGTAGGGACCGGGGCCTTCGTTCGGCCGAAATACTTGCATATTTAATGCAAGTATTTATGCCCCATTTCTACACTGCGTAGAAATTTGGGTCAAATCCCTCGTGGGCGGGCAGCTGGGTGCGGGCAAAACCGGTCGGGTCAGAGCCCGGGGCGCAGGCCAATCAGTTGGAAGACCGGCGCCATCTGGCCGCTTCCGGGCAGTTCCGCCACCACGACGGTGTCGAGCTCCCGGTAGAAGGCCTCGCGGGCCCTGGCCAGCGCGGCCCGCAGCTTGCAGTCGTTGATCAGCGGGCACGGTCCGCCGGGGGCCACGCAGTCCGCAGGATCGGTCCGCGTATCAAGCTCCCGGAGGACCCGGCCAACAGTGACCCGGCGGCCGGCAGGGTTCAGCCGGGAACCGCCGGAGCGGCCACGCTCCACATCGATCAGGCCAAGGGCCCGCAGCCTGGCCATTGCCTTGCTCACGTGGTTATACGGCGTCCCCACCGCATCGGCGATGTTTTGGGTGGTGAGCAGGGTCCCGTCCGGGACTGCGGCGAGCACCAGCAGTGCCCGCAGGCTGACATCCGCGAACGCGTTGATCTTCACGGCAGCTCTGGTCTAGTCCACCCAGATAACGGGCTCGTTGGTGTCTGCCGCGAGTTCCCCGAACTCCCACGTGTGGGCGGCCTGGTTGGCCGCGTACGGCAGCACGGCGGCGAACACTGCGCCGTCCCGGTGCTCGGTGGCCACGGAGATGGCGTCCGAGTCCTCCTCGAGCAGCATGATGTCGCAGACCACTGCCGCCGCCCGGAAATCGTCCCGGTTCTGGCGCAGCAGGGCGTGCAGGTCGCTGATCATGGCGTCGGCGTCGAAATCCGCGTCCTCCCCTGCCGGGGAATCAGCGGGGGAGACCGCCACCAGGCGCACCTCGCCGTCGTTCTGCACGGTCAGGGCGAAGGGCAGGAAACCGCCGTTGCGCTCCAGCTGTTCCTGGGCTGCACTGACGCCGGTCCCCAGGAGGTTTTCCAGGTCCGTGGCCGTGGCCTCGGGCACCGAATCGCGCCATGGGAGGTCGCCGTTCGTGGTCTGGTCCGCGGCGGCAACGCCGTTCTCTTCCGCCAAGGGTCAGGCCCGCACGATCGACAGGACCCGGTCGCGGACGCGTTCCATGGTGGCGCGGTCCGTGGCCTCTGCGTTGAGCCGCAGGAAAGGTTCGGTGTTGGAGGGGCGGAGGTTGAACCAGTAGCTGCCGTCGTTGGCCGTGAACGTGCTGCCGTCCATGGTGTCGATGGTGATGTCCTCGGCGGCGAAGTCCTGCCGGACGCGGTCCACAGCGCCGGCCTTGTCCTCGATTTCGGAGTTGATCTCGCCTGAGCTGACGTACGGTTCATATTCGCGGCCCAGGTCGGAGAGCGCGCCGTCCTGCTCGCCGAGCGCGGCGAGGACGTGCATGGCGGCCAGCATGCCGGTGTCCGCGTTCCAGAAGTCCCGGAAGTAGAAGTGGGCCGAGTGCTCGCCGCCGAACACCGCGCCTTCCTCAGCCATAACGGCCTTGATGAAGGAATGGCCGACACGCGTGCGGACGGCGCGGCCGCCGTCGTGCGCCACCAGTTCCGGAACCGCGCGGGAGGTGAGGAGGTTGTGGATGATCGTGGGGGTGCTTTCGCCCTGGGCTTTCGCGCGGGCAATCTCGCGGCGCGCCACCATACCGGTGATGGCCGACGGCGACACCGGCTCGCCTTTTTCGTCAATCACAAAGCACCGGTCGGCGTCGCCGTCGAAGGCGAGGCCGATATCGGCACCGTGCGCCACCACCGCTGCCTGCAGGTCGCGGAGGTTTTCCGGCTCCAGCGGGTTGGCCGGGTGGTTGGGGAAGGACCCGTCCAGCTCGAAGTAGAGCGGAACGATGTCGAAGGGAAGCTTGGGCAGCAACGTGTCGCCGAGGACGGCGGGGGTGGTCAGGCCGGCCATGCCGTTGCCTGCGTCCACCACGATCTTGAGCGGGCGGGAACCGGCGAGGTCCACCAACGTGCGCAGGTACTCGGCGTAATCCTTGAGGACGTCACGGACGCCGATCAGGCCACGGGTTTCCGCTGCGGGGATGCTGCCGGTGTTGAGGTACTGCTCGGCGAGGGCCTGGATGTCCTTGAGCCCGGTTTCGGAGGAAATGGGCACGGCCCCGGCCTTGGACATCTTGATGCCGTTGTAGCCGGCGGGGTTGTGGCTGGCGGTGAACGTGGCGCCCGCCCGGTTGAGGAACCCGCAGGCAAAGTACAGCTCATCGGTGGAGATCAGGTCCAGCAGCTCAACGTTGGCGCCGCGGGTGGCTGCGCCGTCGGCGAAGGCCTTACTGAACTCGGGGGATGAGGGCCGCATGTCCCCGCCCACCAGAATGGTCTGGCCCTCAAGTTCCAGAATGTCCACAAAGGCGGCCCCCACGGCTTCGACAATTTCGGCGGTGATGGACTCGCCCACAATGCCACGGACGTCGTAGGCCTTGAAGGATGCTGAAAGATCAAAAGTCTTTGTCTGTTCGCTAGTCACGGGCTTTATCTTACGTGGGCCGGTGAAGCGGCTGTTCAGGCGCGGGCGCGGCGGCATTTTGTGACGCCGCCGGGGCACGGCCCCCGGCCCGGTTGTCCACAAACGGGACTCCGGTTGGGCGGGGTGTCGGTGCCGGCTGGGATACTGAATCAATGGTCGATAACCAGAACGCCACCGCAATGTCCCCTTCCACAGAAACCGGAACCGCCCCCACCGGCACCCTGGTGGCCGGTGATGCCCCGGCTCCCGGCGGCACCCGCGGGCAGGCGCTGGAAGTCCTGCGTGGCCTGGTGGGCCACCCTGACGCCGCGTTCCACGACGGCCAGTTTGAAGCCATCGAGGCACTGGTCGACGGCGGCCGGCGGGCCCTGGTGGTCCAGCGCACCGGCTGGGGCAAATCGGCGGTCTACTTTGTGGCGTCCCTGCTGCTGCGCCGGCGCGGTGCGGGGCCAACCCTGATCGTTTCGCCGCTGCTGGCCCTGATGCGGGACCAGGTGGCCGCCGCGGCGCGGGCCGGAGTCCGGGCGGTGGCCATCAACTCCGCAAACCAGCTGGAATGGGATGCGGTGCGCCAACAGCTGGCAAATGATGAGGTGGACGTCCTGCTGGTGTCCCCGGAACGGCTTACCAACCCGGCGTTCCGCGAAACCCAGCTGCCGGAGCTGATCCGGCGGACCGGGCTCCTGGTCATTGACGAGGCCCACTGCATTTCCGACTGGGGCCACGATTTCCGGCCGGACTACCGCCGCATTGCGGACCTGATCACGCAGTTGCCGGACACCGTCCCCGTGCTGGCCACCACGGCCACCGCCAACTCACGTGTGGTCCATGACATCGAGGAGCAGCTCGGCGCAGGTGTCCTGACCATCCGCGGCGCCCTGGGCCGTGACTCGCTGCGGCTGGGCGTCCTCCGGCTGCCGGACTCCCGGCAGCGTCTGGGCTGGCTGCTCACGCACCTGGCGGAGCTCCCCGGCAGCGGCATCATCTATACCCTCACGGTGTCCGCGGCGGAGGACACCGCCCGGCTGCTGGCGGAGGCAGGCCACGAGGTCCTTGCCTACACCGGCCGCACCGATCCGGCGGACCGCGAACGTGCCGAGCAGCTCCTGAAGGACAACCAGGTCAAGGCCCTCGTGGCCACGTCCGCGCTGGGCATGGGCTTCGACAAGCCGGACCTCGGCTTTGTGGTGCACCTCGGGGCGCCGTCCTCTCCGGTTGCCTACTACCAGCAGGTGGGCCGCGCCGGCCGTGGCGCCGCCAACGCGGACGTCCTGCTGCTCCCTGGCTCGGAGGACCGTGACATCTGGCAGTACTTCGCCACCGCCTCCATGCCGTCAGAGGAAAAGGCTGCGGCAGTGCTCACCGCCCTGGCCGAAGCCGGATCCGCCTTGTCCACGGTGGCGCTCGAAGCGCGTGTGGACCTTCGCCGGACCCCGCTGGAGCTGCTCCTGAAGGTACTGTCCGTGGACGGCGCAGTGGAGCGCGTTGGCGGCGGCTGGCGCTCCACCGGCCAGCCCTGGATCTACGATGCCGAGCGGTACGAGCGCATTGCCGAAGCCCGGGTGGACGAGCAGGACTCCATGGTGATCTACCAGGACACCACCGGGTGCCGGATGGAGTACATAACCTCCGTCCTGGACGACGAAACGGCCCACCCCTGCGGCCGCTGCGACAACTGCGCCGGGCAATGGTTCCAGGCCGATGTGGCTGCCGATGCCACGGCAGCCGCGGGCCAGACCCTCAGCCGGGCGGGCGGCCCGCTGGAAGCCAGGCTGCAGTGGCCCAGCGGCATGGACCGGCTGGGCGTCCCGGTGAAGGGGAAGCTTAAAGCGGGGGAGGGCCTGTCGGAAGGACGGGTCCTGGCGCGGCTGACGGACCTGGGGTGGGGCGGGGCCCTGCGGGGGATCTTCGCTTCAGGGGCCCAGGACCAGCCCGTGGAGCCGGGCATGCTGCAGGCCTGCGTGCAGGTCCTGCGCGAATGGGGCACCGGGGACGGCCGCAGCGCCGGCTGGAGCGGCGCCGGGAGGCCGGCCGCCATCATCAGCATCCCGTCGCGGAGCAAGCCCCAGCTGGTGGGCTCGCTGGCACGGGGCATCTCCGAGATTGGCCGCATCCCCTACCTGGGGGAGCTGCAGCTGGCCCACGGCGGACCCACCGGCGCCCGCGGCGGCAACAGCGCCTACCGCCTGGCCGGCGTCTGGGACAGGCTGGTGGTGGGCCCCGAACTGGAAGAAGCCCTGACCGGGGTGCAGGGCCAGAGCGTGATGCTCATCGACGACCTCGTGGACAGCCGCTGGACGGTGACCGTGGCCGGCCGTGCCCTCCTGCAGGCCGGGGCGGGAGCCGTGCTGCCG
The DNA here is from genome assembly GCF_001238605.1 of Arthrobacter sp. ZBG10. Taxonomy (NCBI): domain Bacteria; kingdom Bacillati; phylum Actinomycetota; class Actinomycetes; order Micrococcales; family Micrococcaceae; genus Arthrobacter; species Arthrobacter sp. ZBG10. The sequence continues at coordinate 28,224 of NZ_LFQH01000050.1, forward strand.
CTGGTGCTGGCGCAGGCCGGCTGACGGGCAGGGCGCGCGGGGAGGTCCGGGTTCAGGCAGGTCCGGCTGCGTTTGCTGCGTTGCCGGGCCGGCTGACTTCCGCGCCGGCGTGCCGCGATAAAAAGAGGCTGTCCACGGTGCTGGCCAGCATCAGGACAGCCATGGCCAGGAACGCGCCGCGGAACGGGGCCGCCTGGTCCTGCCCAAAAACGGCCACCCCGTCGAAAAGCCGGATCAACAGGGCCGCCACGGCGATGCCGGCCCCGGCGGCGAGCTGCACCAGGGTGGCCGACACCGTGTTTGCCGAGGTCAGCATGGCGGGGACGATGTCCGCGTACTGCACCGACGCGTAAGCGGAGAACCCGATGGACCGGAAAACGCCGCTAAGGACCAACAGGGCGAAGATCAGGGCGCCGGGTGTATCCGGGGTCAGCGCGGCGCACAAGGCGAAGGTCACCGCTGATGACAGGGAAGCAAACACCAGCATCGCCTTGAACCCGAAGCGCCGGATCAGCGGCGTGGTGGCCGGCTTGATGCCAATATTGCCGATGAAGACCGCCGCCACCATGATGCCTGCCTGCAACGGCGACCAGCCGAAGCCCGACTGGAACATCAGCGGCAGCAGGAACGGGACCGAGCTGATGGTCAACCGATAAATGAAACCGCCCGTGGCCATGGCCCGGAACGTGCGGGTCCGGAACACCTCCAGGTTGAACAGCGGGTTCCGGGCGCGGCGCATCCACAGCACCGCTCCCAGCAGGGACACCGCCCCTGCCGCCGCCGACAGGGCAGCCCACGGCGTCTCCGGGTGACCGCTGGCGAGCTCAAGGCCCACCACCAGGGCGCCAACACCCATGGTGGTGAGTGCGAGGCCGGGCCAGTCGAGCCGCCGCCCGGGATCGCCCGCGGAAACGGGAACCAGGCGCAGCGCCGCCACAAACGCGGCCAGGCCCAGGGGCAGATTGATCAGGAAGATCCAGTGCCAGGAAAGATACGTGGTCAGCGCACCGCCCACCAGCGGGGCCAGCACGGGGGCGAGCAATCCGGGCCAGACAAGGAAAGCCGTGGCCCGCAGCAGCTCTGACTTGGGCGTGCCGCGGAGCACCACCAGCGTGCCCACCGGCACCATCATGGCCCCGCCCGCGCCCTGGATGATCCGGCTGATGGTCAGGGCCGTCAGGTCCTGGCTCAGCGAGCAGGCCAGTGAAGCCACCGTAAACACGGCCAGGGCCAGGCAAAACACCCGACGGGCGCCGAAACGTTCCGCCAGCCAGCCGCTGATGGGAATCCCCACGGCCACGGTCAACAGGTACGCCGTCATGGTGATGTTCACGTCCGCGGCGGGGACGTCGAAGTCAGCGGAGATGTTGGGGATGGCGGTGGTGAGGATGGTTCCGTCGAGGAACTCCATAAAAAACGCCGCCGCCACCAGGAGGGCAAGGCGCGGGTTCCAGGCCGGCCCGGTACCCGGTTCCGCGGCGGCCTGCTTGCTTGTTGACATCGTTTTATCCTGCCACCGGGCCCGCCGGCGCCGGTGGTGCTGTCCGTCCTGCGGACCGGCAGGCCGGACAAACGCCCGGCCCTGCCGGCTGCCTGGGTGCTCGGAAGCCCCGGGTACGCAAAAGGCCAGGTACGCACAAGCCCGAGGTTACGCAAAAGGCCCCGGTCAAGGACCGGGGCCGAACGCGGAGACGGGGGGATTTGAACCCCCGGTGGAGTTGTGCCCCACACTTCATTAGCAGTGAAGCCCATTCGGCCGCTCTGGCACGTCTCCAATTGCTATTCCTAGCCCACCAAGAATACGCAGATGTGGCCATGCAGTGCAAAACGGCAGCCGCCCTGTCCGCAGCAGGCTTCCCGGGCGCGCGGTTTCAGCCGGAAATCCCGCCCTGCCCGGGCCGGACCATCCTCATTTCGGCAAGGTTTTCCCACTCCGGAACCAGGTCCGCCGCACCATCGGCCCTAAAGCCGAAGTGCCGGTAGAAACCGATGGCCCGGGCGTTTTCCGAGGCCACCCAAAGGCTAGCGGCATCGGTGCCAAGCGCTGCCCGCAGCAGTCGGCCACCAAGACCCAGGCCCTGGTGCGAGGCCAGCAGGTACAGCCCCCACAGTTCACGGTCCGCCGCTGGCGGTTCCACGCCTGCGGTGCTAGGCACGGGCCGGACGCCGGCGAACCCCACTGCCGTGCCGCCGTCGTACGCTGCCCATAGGCTTCCTGCCGGCGGATCCGCCAGCAGCTGCGTCCACAACGGCAGCCGGCCTGCCGGTTCCAGTGCCGCCAGGAACCCGTCCGACAGGATGCCGTGGTAGGCCTCCTGCCAGCAGCGGACGTGCACCTCGGCAAGCCGCCCGGCGTCCGCCGCCGTGGGCGGCCTTATGGACAGCACGGGGCTCACCCGGCCCCGCCGGCAAGGGCCTTCCACAGGAAGTGCTGGCTTCGGGCCTGCAGCGCTGCTGCCTGCCGGTTGTCGGAGGCGCCGGCGTGGCCGCCCTCGAGCGCTTCGTGGAACCACACGTTGGGGATGCCCATGGCCAGCATCCGGGCAGCCATCTTTCGGGCCTGCACGGGACCCACCCTGTCATCCGAGGTGGCGGTCCAGATGAACGTTTCGGGGTATTCCACGCCGTCCTTGAGCAGGTGGTAGGGCGAGAAGGTCCGGATGTACTCCCACTGGTCCGCTACGTCCGGATCGCCGTATTCGGCGATCCACGAGTGCCCGGCGGACAGTTTGGTGTACCGGCGCATGTCCAGCAGCGGCACCCCGCAGGAGACCGCGCCGAAAAGTTCGGGGTACGAGGTGAGCATGTTGCCCACCAGCAGGCCGCCGTTGGACCCGCCCACACACCCCAGCCGCTCCCTTGAGGTCACGCCGCGGGAGATCAGGTCCCGGGCCACGGCCGCGAAGTCCTGGTACGCCTTGTGCCGGTTTTCCTTCAGGGCCGCGCGGTGCCAGGACGGCCCGTATTCGCCGCCGCCGCGGATGTTGGCCACCACGTAGACGCCGCCGCGCGAGTGCGTCCCGCCGCCGTCAACCCCGGCCGCGCCGGTGGTGCGCCGCTCCAGCCAGGCCCGGCCCACGGTACCGCTGTAGGCCGGGGTCCGGGACACCTCGAAGCCGCCGTAGCCGGAAAGCTGCGTGGGGTTCTGGCCGTCCAGGGCCATGCCCCGCGCGGCGATCTGGAAGTAGGGGACCCGGGTGCCGTCCTCGGAGACCGCAAAATGCTGCTGGACCTCGTAGCCGCCGTCGGCAAAGTACGACGGCGACGACTTCACTTCGGCGTGCCGGCTCAGGACCGCGGGGGCGCCGGAGTCCTGGCCGCCGGCGTCCGTGCGCTCCAGTGAGCCCCGGAACAGGGTGCTGGGTGTGGTGAAGCCCGTGGCGATGAGCCAGAAATCGTCGCCCGCGCCGCCACCGTCCGTGGTGTCCTCATCGTCCACCGCGTAGGCGTTCACGTCGTGCAGCGGCGGGCAGGCATCCAGGATCGTGGAGGTCCAGGCGGCGTCCGCGCTGCCCGATGGTGTGGCGGGGTCCAGGACCCGGATCTCGGCGGAGACGTCCTTGAGCAGGTTCAGCAGCAGGAAGTTCCGGGTCCAGCTCCAGGACTGCAATGACGTGGCGGCGTCAGGGGCGAACAGCACCGAGATGTTCCGGCCGCCTGCGAGGTAGTCCTCGAACTTCGTGGCCAGCAGCGAGCCGGCAGGATACGTGGTGCCGGCCAGGGTCCAGTCCTGCTGGGGACGGAACAGCAGCCACTCCCGGTGCACGCTCAGGTTGACGTCCGTGGGCACGTCGACCGCCACCCAGCCGCCGTCCCGCAGCACCAGGTTGGTCTGGTTGTAGAAATCGATGTAGTCAATGGCGAAGGTCCGCTCGAAGCCGGGGGTGGAGTCGTGGGCCACCACCGCCACCATGTGGTCCGCCGGCACTTCGAAGAGCAGCGGCGCGTCAGCCAGGGCCGTACCGCGTTTGAGGGTGACGGCCGTCCGGGCGTACGAGGAGGCGGTCACGGGCAGACCTTCGGCCGTGGAGGCCACCAGCAGGGTGTCGGCGTCGAGCCAAGACACGTTGCCCTTGGCTGTGGGGAGGTCGAAGCCGCCGTCGGCCGGGTCCACAAACCCGCGGGACTGGACATCGTATTCGCGGTACCGGTTGGCGTCCCCGCCGTCGGGGGAGAGGGCCAGCAGCGCCAGGCGGTGCGGTTCCCCGGGTGCGGGCCGCAGGAACGTGGCACCGTGGAAGACCCACTCCACGCCTTCCCTGGCGGCCAGGGCGTCCACGTCCAGGAGGACGTCCCACTCGGGCGTATCCGTGCAGTAGCTCTCCCACGTGGTCCGGCGCCACAGGCCCTTGGGGTTGTCCTGGTCCTTCCAGAAGTTGTAGTACCAGTCCCCGCGCTTGCCCACCATGGCGATCCGGTCCGTGGCGTCCAGCACCTCCAGGATGCTGCTTTCCAGGGCTGCGTACTCCGCGTCCTCCAGGAGGTCCTCCGTCCGGGAATTCTGCTCCCGGACCCAGGCCAGCTGTTCTTCGCCGTAGATCTCCTCCAGCCAGACGTTTTCGTCGGTAGGCTCCGGCGCCGCACCCGTGGCGGACGATGAATCAGCTGCTGTGGTGGTCATGCGCCCCATCCAAACAACATCTTCCGCCTGCGGGCAAGTCAAGCGTTCAGCCCTTAGCGGATACGCTGGATGCCGTGGAAACAACGCAGAGCATCCGGACCGTCATCATCGGTGCCGGTCCCCGCGGCACCAGTGTGCTGGAGCGCCTGCTCGCCCACACCGCAGCCCGTCCCGCCGCAACGGCCGGTCCGCGGCTCCACATCGACGTGGTTGACCCCTACCCGGCCGGGCCCGGCCATGTCTGGCAGCCGCACCAGTCCCGGCTGTTCCTGATGAACACCCAGTCGTTTTATCCGACGCTGATTCCCGAGGACCCCGAACTCCCGGCTCCGGTGGCCGGCACCACCTTCGACCAGTGGCGGATCCGTCAGCAGGAGCACCCGGCGTCCTCCCTTTCAGCAGCTGAACGGGCCGAACTGGCGGGTCTTGGTTCCACCGGCTTCCCCAGCCGCGCCCTCTACGGCCGGTACCTGCGCAGCACCCTCGAGCAGCTGGTGGACCACGCGCCGCAGGATGTCACCCTTGAGTTCCACGAAACCAGCGCCTTGTCGGTCCACCGCCGCGACGACGGGATGTTCGACGTCGGCCTGGCCGCCGGGGCCGTGCTGACGGCAGGGTCCGTGGTGCTGGCGCTGGGGCACATCCCGTCACGCCTGAACCCGGAGCAGCGGGACCTGCAGGCCGCTGCGCAGCAGCTTGGCTTGCGCTACCTGCCGCCCGCGGTCCCCGCCGACGTCGACTGGGACAGTGTCCCCGCCGGCGAACCCGTCCTGGTCCGCGGGATGGGCCTGAACTTCTTCGACACCATCGGCCAGCTCACCGAGGGCCGCGGCGGCACGTTCCTCAGCAACGGCGGCCGGCTGGAGTATCAGCCTTCCGGCCAGGAACCCCTCATCATTGCCGCGTCCCGCCGCGGAACCCCGTACCGGGCCAAGGCGGCGCTGGAAGGCTACTACCCGGCGTCGGTATCCCTCCGCTACTTCACCGAAGAGGCCCTGGGCCGGCTCCGGAAGGCAGGGATCAGGCCCGGTTTCGACTTCGACCTGTGGCCGCTCCTGCACCGGGACACGCTGTGGGCCTACTACGCCACGCTGGTGCGCTCGCAGCCCGGCGCGGTCCCGGACGCTGACGCTTTCCTGGCTGCCCTGGATGAGGCGCTGCACCCGCACGCCCACACGGCCGCGAACTGGGAAGACACCGTGGAGAGTGTGCTGGCCGTGCATGTGGGACCGCGGCACCGCCTGGACCTTCGTGGGCTGGCTGCGCCCCTGGCCGGCCGGACGTTCGCGTCCCGGGCGGAGCAGGACGCCGCAGTGGTGGAATACCTGCTGGATGACGCCCGCCGGTCCGGCCTGGGCGAGGACGATCCCGTCAAGATGGCCATCGGTGCCCTGCACCACGGCCGGGCGCTCCTCAAAACCGCAGTGGCCGACGGCGGCATCACCGACGAATCGTGGGTGGCCGGCCTGCGCGGCTGGTTCGAAAACTTCGTGGAGGGCCTGGCCAGCGGCCCGCCCGCCCTCCGCTCCGAGCAGCTCGCAGCCCTGGCCACCGCCGGGGTGGTCAGCTTTGCCGGACCCGACCCCAAGTTCGGCGTGGACCGCAAGAGCCGGACGTTCACCGTCACCTCGCCCTGGGTGCACGATGCGCCGGTGGCAGCCCGGACCATGGTGGAGGCCCTGGCGCCGGGCAACCGGGTGTCCGCGAATGACTCGCCGCTGCTGGAACAACTCCTGGCGGACGGCCTGGTCCGGCCCCGGCTGATGATGACCGCCGAGGGCGCCCCCATCCAGTCAACAGGCCTGGACGTGGCGCCGCACCCGTACCGGCCGCTTGCCGCGAACGGGTCGGTCACCGAGGGCCTCTACGTGCTGGGCCTGCAGCTCTCATCGGCCCAGTGGGGTACCGCCATCGCGGCTGAAGCGGCCCAGCCCGGCAGCCCCGCTTACCGCAGCGCCCAGCGGACCCTCAGGGACGCCGACGAAATCGCCGCCGCCATCCTGGCCGCCTGACCCCCGGCCCGGTTAACGTCCAACGCCCGCCCACGGATGTGGGCGGGCGTTGGACGTCAGGGGCGGATCAGCCCCGCAGGCAAACCTGGTACTGGAGCCACTGGATGCCATAGCGGATCCAGCCCAGCACGTCGTACCACTTGGTGGGGGCCGTGGGGGCCTTGCAGACCGGTGCCGGCGGAGTGACGGGTGCAACCGTCACGTCCGCAGTCACGGTCGTTCCGGATTCCGCGGCGGTCAGCACCAGGGTGGCAGCGCCCGCCGCAGCTCCGGCGGGAACCGGCAGGCTGACGGCGGCGGTTCCGGCTGCCACGGGAACCGTGCCCAGCCGGGTCACCTTTCCGGCCGCGTCGGTAAACACCGCGGTGAGCGAGGTGTTCACCGGGCTGCCCAGGGAGGTGAGGTCCAGCCTGGTGATGGCCAGCGTCACCGGCTCGCCGGGCTTGACCCCGGCCGCTGTGCTGTTGGCTACGGCCACGGAACGCCGGGCAAAGTCCGGTGCCACGGGACCACTTTTCTGCAGGTACCCGATCCAGGCATCCCGGTCCACCAGGCCGGAGTCCTTGGTGCCGGTGCCCTGCGTGAAGACCCGGAAGTTGTCGCCGCCCGTTGCCAGGAAGCTGAACGTGCCGATCCGGTAGGACTTCGCCGGATCGATCAGGGTGCCGTTCACGCGGATCGAGGTGATCCGGTCACCGGCGGCGCGGGCTGCGTCGTAGGTGTAATTGACGTTTTTGGACAGGCCCAGCTGCTGGTAGGCGCGGCTGGGAACCGAACCGTCGGCGTTGGTCTGCCACTGCTGCTCCAGCAGGGTTTTCACCTGCGCGCCGGTCAGCGACGTGGTCCACAGGTTGTTCACAAACGGCAGTACCGCGTTGGCCTCGGCGTACGTGATGGTGCCGTCCGGGGCGTAGTACAGCTCGTTGCGCAGGCCGCCGGGATTGACGACGCCGATCTCCGCGCCGCCGAGGTCCGCGGACTTCAGCGAATCCAACAGGGAATCGGCCACCAGGTTGCCCAGGGTGGACTCGCTGGCACGGTCATCACGCTTGGCGGGGCCTCCCGCGGGGTCCGGGGTGAACGCGGTGGTGATGTCCTTGGTGACCGAACCGATGGGCTGGTCGCCGATGACGGCTGCGTCCGCGAGGGCCTTCTTGACGATGCCGTCCACCGTTGCGACGCGGGGGTAGGCGGCGATCAGGCCGGCGGCGGGGTCGGTGGTGCGTTTGACGTTCCCGGCCTTGTACGCGGTCACGGCCTTGGTGGCGGTGTCCACGGTCAGCTGGATCTGGCCGATGTTCTCGCCGTAGTTGCCGGTCTGGACGATCGGCCGGGTCTTGCCGTCAACACCGGGGACGGGTGCGTCCCAGGCGTATTCCTTGTGCGTGTGGCCGGTGAAGATGGCGTCCACGTCGGCTGAGGTTTCGGTGACCAGCTTGGCGAACGGTCCGCCGGCTGCCACTTCCTGCTCCAGTGTTGCGCCGTCCGGGGTTCCCGAGCCGGCGCCGTCGTGGTTCTCCACGATGATGACGTCCGCCAGGTTCCCGGCGGTGATGGTGGCAGCCACCCGGTTGATGGCCGCTACGGGGTCGCCGAACTCGAGGCCGGTGATGCCGGCCGGGGTGACCAGCGACGGGACTTCCTGGGTGACGGTGCCGATCACGGCCACCTTGATGCCGTTCATGTCCAGGACCGTGTACTCCGGCAGGACCGGGGTGGTGGTGCCCTTGGCGTAGACGTTGGCGCCCAGGTACGGGAACTTCGCGTTGGTGCCGCCGGCGATGACGCGGTCCCGCAGGTCCGCCCAGCCGCCGTCGAATTCGTGGTTGCCCACCGCGGATGCCTTCAGCTCCAGGGTGTTCAGCACGTCGATGGTGGGCTGGTCCTTGGCAACGGCGGATGCGAACAGCGAGGCGCCGATGTTGTCGCCTGCGGAGAGGAACGCCGTGGCGCCCGGGGCAGCGGCTGCCCGCAGCTTCTCGATGGTGCCGGCGAACTGGACGGTGTTGGTGTCGATCCGGCCGTGGAAATCGTTGATGCCCAGGAAGTTCAGGTCAACGCTGGCTGGAGCGGACTGCAGGTTCAGGCCCACCACCACGGGATCGTGGTCGCTGGCGCGGAACTGGTCCGGGGCGTAGTAGTCGGTGACGTTGTTGTTGTAGCGGCTGTATTCAAGGGCCACCGACTCCACCGAGTTGATGTTCCAGATGTCGGCACCGGACACCACGGCGTCAGCCGCGGGGGAGGCGAGGATGTGGTCCAGGGAACCCACCAGGCCACCGAAGAGGTAGGAATGCTTCGCGGAGCCGTCGGTGTTGCGGGCCTTGTTGTCCTGGTTGACGTAACCGGCGGCGGTGAAGACATTGATGGGGTCTTCGTGGCCGTAGGAGTTGAAGTCGCCGATCAGGAAGACCTTATCGGTGGCCTTGCTGGCCTGCAGGCCCTCGGTGAACGCCAGCAGGGACCGGGCCTGGGCGGTACGTGCGAGGTTCGAAGCGCCCTGGCCCTTGTCGGTGTCGTCCGGGGTGGCTGCGGAGCCCTTGGACTTGAAGTGGTTGGCGATGGCGATGAATTCGGTGCCGGCTGCGCCGCCCACCGGCTTGAAAACCTGTGCCAGCGGTTTGCGGGCGGTGGCGAATGCCGCGGTGTCGTTGTGGATGATGGACTCGCCCACCGTTTCGACTGCCGCTTTTTTGAAGATGAAGGCCGTGCGGATCATGTCTTCATCGGACAGCGGGGGAGCGTTGGCGGGGGTCCGGACGTAGTCCCAGATACCGGGCGTCTCGATGTTCAGCGCCGCCACCAGCTTGGCCAGGGCGTCGTCGCGGTTTTTGCCGAACTGGGCGGAGTTCTCAATTTCCATCAGCGTGACCACGTCCGCGCCGGCCTTGGTGATGGCCGCCACGATCTTGGCCTGCTGGCGTTCGAAGTTTTCCGCGTTGGCGGCACCGCGGGCGTCGCAGCCGCTGCGGACCGTGATGGGATTGCCTGCCCGGTCCGGGTAGAACGTGCAGCCGGCAAGGGTGTCGCCGGTGGTGGGGAAGTAGTTCAGCACGTTGAACGAGGCGATCTTGACGTTGCCGCCTACAGCCTGCGGCGCTTCGGTGCGGGTGGCGCCGAAGGATGCCGGCTGCACCGTGTCCTTGTTCGCTGCGGTGAGGTGCGTCAGCGGCTGGAACTTCCAGGCGTCGTTGGAGTAGCCCAGCACCACGTTCGTGGTGAATGTTGCGGGGGATCCGACGCGGACCGGGTCCGTTGTGGTCAGGTACGGCAGGATCTCTGCCTTGGTGCCCGCGTCCTTGAGGAAGTTGGTGCTGGAGCCGTCGTCGAGCTTGATGCCACGCGCCGTGTTGCCGGCCACGGTGGCGGTGTATTCGGCTGACCCGAAGGGCGCGACGGCGGTGGGCTGGACCAGCGGTCCGGTGCCGCCGGCCAGGCCGATTTCGCCGTACTGGTTCAGGGTGTAGTTGTCAGTCACCGTGAGGGGACCCTGCGGGGCCAGGAGCATGCCTTCGAGAGATTCCCGGAAGGTTTCGCTGGCCGGAAGGGTGAAGGCGGTGGCCTTCACCTCGGGCGCGGCTTCGGCAAGTTTGGTGAAGCCGGCGGCCGCGGTCACGTTGACCTGGGTCATGCCGTAGTACTCGGCAACGGCGCCGGTGACCTCGACGTGGTCACCGATCCGGACGCCGGCCACGGTGGCGGGGGAGTAGATGAAGATGCCGTCCGAGGCCGCGTGGTTGGTGGCATTGAGGTCACCGCCGGTGCCGGGCGTCTGCAGGTAGTAGCCGTTGAGGCCGCCGGTGGGGAAGGCTGCCGTGACCTTTCCGCGGGTGGTGACAGTGGCCCCCACCATGGGGCTGGCCGTTCCAGTGCCCTGGATCTCGGCGATGGTGCGCGTGACCGGATCCGGGGTGGGCTCGGGATCAGGATCCGGCGTGGGATCCGGGTCAGGGGCGGTGCCGCCCGCGTTCGTCGGTGTGATCGCCGCGGCGAGGGTGAAGTCAGCGGCGTTGCTGTTGGTGTCCACCCCGGGAGCGCGGTTCAGGGACCGGACATCGGAGTTACCCGACGGCGCCGTCGCCGGGGCCGTCTCGAAGGTGTTGGAGCCGCCGTAGCCCAGGAGGTCTGCCACGTTGGCGGGCTCGACCGCACTGCCGGTGGGTACCGCGAGGGCACCAGGCTGCCTGGCCAGGATCAGGGTGCCGCCGGCGCCGGCGGGGTTGATGCTGCCGGCCACCAGGTCCGGGGTGGGCAGGGCCGCGCCGTTGGCGCCGTTGCTTCCACCCTGGACCAGGTAGTGGCCCTTGGCGGGAATGCTGCCCGTCAGGGGAGCCACTCCGCTGGGGTTGCCGGTGGAGCCGGCGGCCCGGTACTGGAGCGACCAGCCGCTGAGCGGAACGGCAGTGTCCGATGAGTTGTAGAGTTCAACAAATTTGTTTTTGAACGCTGCCCCGCCGCTGCCCCCGCTCAGGTAGGCCTCATTGATGGTGACGGGGGAAGTGCCCGCGGCCGCTGGTGCGGCGTCCACGGCGGCGGCGGGCAGGGCTGCCAGCGGGGCGGCTATTAGCCCCACTGACAGCGCTGTGCCCAGCGCCAGTTTCCAGGTTGAGTGATGCATTCTGCTCCGGCTTTCGTTGGTTTGCCCCTGTAGGGACGCGACGGAAGGGGTGGGGATTGCCGCCAGGTGTGCTGATCGGGGCAATGCCGAAAAGGCGTGGCCCGGGCCATCACAACACCTCCAAATGAACGCAGTATTGATGGGACGTGCATTCGGTTGGTGTGCTGGACATCACAAACACTACCCGTGGGTAGCTTTGGGGCGGGCCGGTTGCGGGTGGTCCGGCGAAGAATTTACGCCCCCGTAACGGGCTGCGGAGGTTCTAGCCCGCAGGCTGCTGCCGGTTGTCTTCCACGATCCTGAACCGCGCGCCGGTGGGGTCGGCGAGCTGCGCCACCCGGCCGAAACCGCTGTCCTGCGGCCCCTCCAGCAAGGTGGCACCCAGGGTCAGCGCCGCGGCCACGCTGGCGTCGGCGTCGTCCACGGCAAAGTAAACCTGCCAGTGCGGCGGGACGTCGGCCGGCAGGTAGGCGGACGCGTCCATGACTCCGGCGTGGGCGTTTTCGCCCTCGCCGGAGGTGGCGTACCGGAACTCCGGTGTGTCGCTCAGGACGGCGGGATGCCACCCAAACACGGAGGTGTAGAACTCCAGGGCCCCCTGGTAATCCTTTGCGTGCAGTTCGAACCAGGCCGGGGCGCCGGGCTCGGCCGCGATATCGAAGCCGTGCATGGCCCCGGGCTGCCACGCGCCGGTGGCGGCGCCGGCGGAGTCCTGGAAGAACAGCATGGTGCCTTGATCCGGGACCTCCAGGGGACCCAGGTGGATGGAACCGCCATGCGCCACCACGGCGTCGGCGGTGGCTGCAGCGTCATCGGTGCGCAGGTAGACGGACCACAGGTCCGGCATGCCCACCTGGTCCGGCTGCCGGGCCATGATGCCCGCCACCGTGCTGCCGTTCCTGGCAGCCATGATGTAGCCGCCGTATTTTTCGGTGTCGCCCACCTCGAATTCCCAGCCGAACAGGCTGCCGTAAAACGCGCAGGCCTGGTCCGTGTCGCTGGTCATAAGGTCGATCCAGCAGGGCGAACCGTTGATGAAATCCGGAGTGGGCATGGAATCTCCTGGGTGCAAGGTCAGCTGTCCGGCCCCAGCGGCCGGATCACTCCAGAGACTATGGCGGGCCCCTGACACTGGCAAGCGCCCTGTGCGGCGGGTGCGGATCGGGCGGTTAAGCAAAAAACCCCGGCGGCCAGATCACTGGCACGCCGGGGTTATTCCGCGGAAGGTAAGAGATTCGAACTCTTGGTACGGGGTTACCGCACACTAGTTTTCAAGACTAGCTCCTTCGGCCGCTCGGACAACCTTCCTCAACGAGTAGTGTTTCATAGGCACTTGCCTGCAACAAAACAGAGCCCGGAAAGTGTCCGGTGCACACTGGTGGCAGGCCAGTATTCAGTCAGGAACGGGAGAGGTCCATGAAAGCCGTCTTTATATCGGAACCGGGCGGCCCGGAGGTGCTGGAAGTCCGCGAGGTGGACGCCCCCGTGCCGGGTACGGGCGAGGTGCTGATCGACGTGGTGGCTGCCGGCCTGAACCGCGCGGACGTGCAGCAGCGCAAGGGCGTATACCCGCCCCCGCCCGGTGCGTCCGAAATTCCCGGCCTGGAGGTTTCCGGCCGGATCGCGGGTTTCGGGCCCGGGGTCGCCAAGGCGTTTTCCCTGGGCGACAAGGTGGTGGCCCTGCTGGCCGGCGGCGGTTATGCCCAGCAGGTGGCGGTCCCCGCCGAGCAGGTCCTGCGGCTGCCGGACGGCGTGGACCTGGTCACCGCTGCGTCCCTGCCCGAGGTTGCGGCCACTGTTTATTCGAACCTGATCATGACCGCGCAGCTGCAGGCCGGCGAAACGGTCCTGATCCACGGGGCCACCGGCGGGATCGGCACGTTCGCCATCCAGCTGGCCAAAGCCTTCGGCGCGCGGGTTGCCACCACCGCAGGGTCCGATGAGAAGGTTGGCACCGCCACGGCCTTCCTCGGTGCGGATATCGCCATCAACTACCGGGAAGAGGACTTTCCGGAGAGCCTGCGCCGCCAGAACGGGGGCAAGGGGGCCGATGTGATCCTGGATGTGGTGGGAGCCAAATACCTCCGCCAGAACGTGGATGCCCTGGCCGAATACGGCAGGCTGGTGGTTATCGGGCTGCAGGGTGGTGCCACGGGCGAACTCGACCTCGGCAAGCTGTTGTCCAAGCGCGGTGCGGTGGTGGCCACGGCCCTGCGGCCCCGGCCTGTCGCCGAAAAGGGCGCCATCATGACGGCGGTGCGCGACGCGGTGTGGCCGCTGGTCAGTGACGGCCGGATCCGCCCCTTGGTGGCCAGGTCCTTCCCGCTGGAACAGGTCAGGGCGGCGCACCGGTACTTCGATACCGGCGATCACGTGGGCAAGATCCTGCTGGTGATGTAGTCCGCCATTCCGGCGGCGCAGGCGCTAGATACTCAGTATTGCCAGGGGACTTCACTCCGGCTAGGCTCGTCTATACGCGGTATGCACGGGTCTTGGGGGTCCGTGCATACCGGCAGCCAGCCACGCAAGGGAGCCGTATGTCCATCCGCCACAGCCTCCTCGCCCTCCTGCAGGACCAGCCGCGGTACGGTTACCAGCTCCGGGTCGAGTTTGAAAACCGTACGGGCGCTACCTGGCCGTTAAACATCGGGCAGGTCTACACCACCCTGGACCGGCTGGAACGCGACGCCCTGGTGGCCAAGGAGGGCGACGACGGCGAAGGACACGTGGTGTACAGCATCACCGCCGCCGGGACTGCTGAAGTCCGGGGCTGGTTCGCCGCCCCGGTGGAACGGAACAACCCGCCGCGGAATGAGCTCGCCATCAAGCTCGCGCTCGCCGTGACGCTGCCGGGAGTGGATGTCCAGGCCATCATCCAGGCGCAGCGCGTTGCCTCCATCAGGGCGCTGCAGGATTACACCAGGGCCCGCCGGGACGCCGCCGGCACACCGCGGACAGGAGATACGGCCTGGCTGCTGGTGCTCGACTCGCTGATCTTCCAGACCGAAGCGGAAGTCCGGTGGCTTGACCTTTGCGAGGCGCGGATGGTCCAACAGGCGCAGGCCGCCGGCCAGGCCGTCACCCGCCCATCATCCGCCGGGGTCCCGGAAGAAGCCACGCCCACCGCGGATACCCGCCGATGAGCGTCCAGGGTCCGCAGCAGGTCCTCGAACTCGCCAAAGTCAGCCGGACATTCGGCGCGGGCGCCACGGCGGTGGCGGCCCTGCGCGAAGTGGACCTGAGCGTGGCAGCAGGAGAATTTGTGGCCGTGATGGGACCGTCCGGATCCGGGAAATCCTCCCTCCTCGCTCTCGCAGGCGGACTGGACAAGCCCACGGGCGGCGGGGTCTTTGTGGAATCCACACCCCTTGCCGGGCTGGGCCTGAATGACCTGGCACGGCTCCGCCGCCGCGCTGTGGGGTATGTGTTCCAGGACTTCAACCTGGTCCCCACCCTGACGGCCGCGGAGAACGTCAGCCTGCCGCTGGAACTGGATGGCACACCCCTGAAAAAGGCCCGCCGGCAGGCCGCCGACGCGCTGCGCCAGGTGGGTATCCCGGAGCTGGCGGACCGCTTCCTGGACCAGATGTCCGGCGGACAGCAGCAGCGGGTGGCAATCGCCCGCGCCATTGTGGGCGAGCGGCGCCTGATTCTTGCCGACGAGCCCACCGGAGCGTTGGACTCCACCACCGGGCACGGGGTGATGGAGGTTTTGCGGGCCCGCGCCGATGCGGGTGCCGCCGTGATGCTGGTTACCCACGAGGCCCGGCACGCGGCCTGGGCCGACCGGGTGGTGTTCCTGCGTGATGGCCGGATCGTGGACCAGGCCTCGGCCATGCACGATCCCACGATGCTGCTGACCCAGGCCGGCCTCTGATGCCGTTGAATCTGGCTCCGGCGCCTGGCGGGCGGCGGGGCAGCTTCCGCGTTGCCCTCCGGATGGCCCGCCGGGACATCCGCCGCCACCGCGGCAGGTCGGTGCTGATTGTCCTGCTGATCCTGCTGCCCGTCGCGGCCATGACCGGGGCGGCGACCTTGAACCAAAGCCTGCACCGCACTCCCGATGAGACCGTCCGCTATGAACTGGGCGGCATGCAGGCGCGGTTCAGCACGCTTCCCGCTCCCAACGGCGACTCCGTCCAGGACCCGCTGGATGACACCAGGGTGGTCTCCAGCTCCGGTGCGCACGATCCCGGGTTCGTTGGCAGTGACCCGCTGGACCTTGTCCCGGCGGGGTATGAGGTGGTCCCGCACCGGCAGCTCCAGCTGACCACCCGGGTGGGCGACGGCGACGCCTCCTTCGGCGCGAGGGTGGTCGACGCGCTCCACCCGGCCTTCGCCGGCCGCTACTCACTGCTTTCCGGCCGCGCGCCGCAGTCCCCCGCTGAGGTACTGGCCTCCCCAGGGTTCCTGGACCGGTTCGGCCTGGAGCCGGGCACCACCATCACCACTTCCGCCGGCACGTTCACACCCGTGGGCATCCTCCGTGACGCCGACACCTCTGACGGCAATTCGTTCCTCTACCTTGCGGCGGACCAGGTTCCGGCCGGGCTGCTGGCCGGGGTGGCCGCGGACTCTGTCACCACGTCCTACTACCTCGCCGGACCCGAACCCGTCACGTGGCAGCAGGTCCGGGCGGCCAACCGGGCGGGGGTGGCCGTACTGTCCCGTGACGTGGTGCTCAATCCGCCGCCCGCGGACCAGCAAACGTTCGACGGCGGCCCGTTGCCGGACCAGGGGTTGGCCGCGGAACTCGGCATGTATGCAACGTTTGCGCTGATCGGAGCGCTGGCACTGCTGGAGGTCGGCCTGCTGGCGGGCACCGCCTTTTCCGTTGGCGCCAAAGGCCAGATCCGCGAACTTGCACTGCTGGCCGCTTCCGGCGCCGAAGCGCCCACCCTCCGCGCCGTCGTCACGGCGGCAGGCCTGTGGCTGGGCGGGACCGCCGTTGTGCTGGGCGCGGCCCTGGGGTTCGGCGCGGCAGCCCTTGTGGTGCTGTGGGTCCGGGCTGCCGGTTCGGCCCGCCTGGCCGGGGTGCACCCGGACCCGGTGCCTACAGCCGTCGCCATGGTGATGGGGCTTGCCGCCTGCCTTCTCGCCGCGCGGTCGCCTGCACACCACGTGGCCCGCCGGGCGGTGCTGGGGGCGCTGAAGACCGGGCGCGCCCCGGCCGGAAGCGCGAAAAAGAGTGCCATCACCGGCGCTGCCCTACTGCTGGCCGCCGCCGGTGCCTTCGCCGGAAGCTGGTTCGTGGGACACTCCACCAGCGATCCGGACCGGCTGGCGGAGCTGTTCCCCGCGGCCTCGGGCCTGCTGACCGGGGGTGCGGTGTTGACCGTGGTGGCGCTGTCACTGCTGACCGGGTGGCTCCTTACCCTTCTCCCGCGCCGGACCGGGCGGCTGCCACTGGCGCTCCGCCTGGCTGCCCGCGATGCCACCAGGAACCGCAACCGCACGGTGCCCGCAGTGGCCGCAGTCCTGGCCGCGGCGGCGCTGGCCAGCAGTGCCCTGGTCCTGGCGGCGAGCCAGCAGGCCGGGATCCGCGAAACCTACTCCTGGACCGCCCTTGAGAACCAGGCCTTCCTGCCCCTGTCGCTGGAGCAGCCGCCCCTGGTGGACGGCACCCCGCAGCCAGCCACGGCAGTGGCGCCGGAGCAGCTTTCCGCAGCGCTCAGCGGAGCCCTGGGCACCGTGGCCTGGACCAGGGTGGTCGCCACGCCCGCCCCGCCGCTGAACTGCTTCGATGGTCCCGGTGCAGACCTTGCCCCCGCCCGGACGGCCACCAGGAACTGCCTCCAGTACGCGCTGGGCACCCCGCCGGGCAACGCCTGCCCCGTGACGCCGATGGGGCGGCTGCAGGATCCCGGCGACCCGCGCTGTAAGGGACCGCTGGCCCAGGGGACCGGCTCGCCCCGGTCCATCGTGGTGGGCGGCGCTGATGAGATCCGTGCCGTCCTGGGCGTGGAACCCGGGCCGGCTGCCCTGGCCGTCCTGGCGAACGGCGGAATGGTGGTGACCAACCAGGTCTTTGTCCGCGACGGGAGGGTGGAACTTCAAACCCTGGACCTTCGCCGGCCCATGGCCGAACCAGCGGGGCGCCAAATGCAGTATGACCCGGTCGGCAGCGTCCCCCTGGTGGCGGCGGTGGTGGAACCGCTGGTTCCGGTTCCCTACTACGGCGTCATTTCCGCCGGCACGGCAGCGCGGCTGGGGATGGAGCCGCGTCCCAGTGAGTTGCTGGTCCAGCTCACGGAGCACCCCTCCGCGGCCCAGGTTGACACTGCCAACGGCGTTATTGCCTCGACGTACAAACACCCCGGCGCCGCCCTCTGGGTGGAACCGGGGATCCCCAGGGACAGTTCCTGGCAGATGTGGGCCATCGTGCTGGCCAGCGCGCTGATCACCGTCAGCGCCGCCGGCATCACCACCGGTCTGGCGCTCGCCGATGGCCGCCGGGATCAGAGGACCCTGGCCGCGGTGGGTGCCGCACCCAGGCTCCGCAAAGCGCTCGCCGGAAGCCAGGCGCTCTTCACGGCCGGGCTGGGCGCGGCACTGGGTGCAGCGGCCGGCGTGGTCCCCGCTGTGCTGCTCGTGGCAGCCACGGAAATGCGGATCGCGCTGGCGGTCCCGTGGACGTACCTGCTGGTCCTGGTGCTGGCAGTCCCGCTGGTGGCCGCCGCCCTCGCCTGGACGTTCACCAGGGCGGCCCTGCCCACGGGCCGGCGGGAGCAAGGAACCTGACGGCCTGCGGGCATGGCCGGGTCCGGGCTGGGGCCAGAAGCCAATAGGTCACACAATTGGGTCTTTTTGATTGACCGCAACAGGCCTAGCGTGGGTTGCAGGAGCCGCCTGCCAGGGGCGGCGGAGCCCACGGAGGAAGCTCATGACAACCCACGTTGCCGATTGCAGTGTCACCCGTTGTTCGTTCAACGACCATGAAGGCTGCACAGCGCATGCCATCACTGTGGGGGGAACGGAAGACCACGCCTCCTGCGCCACCTTCATCGACACCGGCCACAGTGGCGGCCTGCCCAAGGTCCTGGCCGATGTCGGGGCCTGCCAGCGCTCCGAATGCGTTCACAACGACCACCTGATGTGCAACGCCCCCGCCGTGCACGTTGGCCCGGGCGCGGACAACGCCGACTGCCTCACCTACTCCCACGCCTGACCACCGGACACCACTGTCCCGGGACAGGGCCTCCGACCGGACACCCGGCCGGGGGCCCTGCCTGTTTGGCGGCACTGCCACGCAGGTACCGACAGCTGCAACCCAGCCGCCAATCCCGTACCGACCCAACAGCGGCAAACCCCATCCATCCGACCGGCCGGACTGCCCGGCCGGACGCCCGCTGCCCGGCCCGCCCAAGACGTGAGCACACCCTGCAAGCCAGGTGCCGGCGTCGTTCGCCGCCCCATGCCCGCCGTTCGCCGCACCCCGCCGGCGGCATAACCCGAAAGCCGTCCCCGCAGCCGGATGCGTTGGTAAGGTGCCTGCAAGCAACAGTGAACACTCTCAAGGAGGAGACATGGCACCAACACCTGAGCAACGAAGGAATCCATCGCCGGGGGAAGGTGCCGTGGCCACTGACCCGGCCCTGCCCGCCGTCGCCGTGGACGACGCCGTCCTGGAAGCCGAGGACAGGAAGTGGACACCGGCGAAAATCGCCCTGTGGGCCGCCATTGCGCTGCTGGGCGGCGTGGCCTGGTTCATGCTGGCCATTGTGCGCGGCGAAACCGTCAACGCCATCTGGTTCGTCTTCGCCTCCGTCTGCACGTACCTCATCGGCTACCGCTTCTACTCGAAGGTCATCGAGCGCTACCTGACCAAACCTGACGACAAACGCGCCACCCCCGCCGAATATAAGGCTGACGGCAAGGACTACGTCCGGACCGACCGGAACGTCCTGTTCGGGCACCACTTCGCCGCGATCGCCGGCGCGGGCCCGTTGGTGGGGCCGATCATCGCAGCCCAGATGGGCTACCTTCCCGGCACCATCTGGATCATCATCGGCGTGGTCCTTGCCGGTGCAGTCCAGGACTACCTGGTGATGTTCTTCTCCATGCGCCGCGGCGGCCGTTCCCTGGGCCAGATGGCGCGCGAGGAACTTGGTGTGGTGGGCGGCACCGCAGCCCTGGTAGCCACGCTGCTGATCATGGTCATCATCGTGGCCATCCTGGCGCTCGTTGTGGTCAACGCGCTCGGCGAAAGCCCCTGGGGTGTCTTCTCCGTGGGACTGACCATCCCCATTGCGCTGTTTATGGGTGTCTACCTGCGTTACCTGCGGCCCGGCAAAATCATGGAGGTTTCCCTCATCGGGTTTGTCCTGCTGATGGCCGCCATCATCGGCGGCGGCTTTGTGGCCGAGACCGCGTGGGGCGCCGAACTCTTCACCCTGGATAAGGTCACCCTGGCGTGGGGCCTGATCATCTACGGCTTCATCGCCGCCATCCTCCCGGTCTGGCTGCTGCTTGCCCCCCGCGACTACCTGTCCACCTTTATGAAGATCGGCGTGATCGTGATGCTGGCACTTGCCATCATTGTGGTCCGGCCTGAAATCACCGTGCCGGCGTTCAGCGAGTTCGCCGGCCGCGACAACGGCCCGGTGTTCTCCGGAGCGCTGTTCCCCTTCCTGTTCGTCACCATCGCCTGCGGCGCGCTCTCCGGCTTCCACGCCCTGATTTCCTCCGGCACCACCCCCAAACTGGTGGAGAAGGAACGGCAGACGCGTTTTATTGGCTATGGCGGAATGCTGATGGAATCCTTTGTGGCCATCATGGCCCTGGTGGCTGCCATCTCGATCGACCGCGGCCTGTACTTCGCCATGAACGCCCCGGCCGCGCTGACCGGCGGCACCGTCGAAACTGCCGCCACCTGGGTGAACAGCCTGGGCCTCGCCGGCGTGAACATCACCCCCGATTTCCTGGCCCAGACAGCTGCCAACGTGGGCGAGGAAAGCATCATCTCGCGCACCGGCGGCGCCCCCACCCTCGCAGTGGGCCTGGCCCACATCATGCAGCAGTTCATCGGCGGCACGGCCATGATGTCGTTCTGGTACCACTTCGCCATCATGTTTGAGGCCCTGTTCATCCTGACCGCCGTGGACGCCGGCACCCGCGTTGCCCGCTTTATGCTGCAGGACTCGGTGGGCAACTTCATTCCCAAGTTCAAGGAAGCCTCCTGGCGGCCCGGAGCCTGGCTCTGCACCGCCATCATGGTGGGGGCGTGGGGTGCGGTGCTCCTGATGGGCGTCACGGACCCGTTGGGCGGGATCAATACCCTGTTCCCGCTGTTCGGCATCGCCAACCAGCTGCTGGCCGCCATCGCGTTGTCCGTGTGTCTGGCCATTGTGGCCAAGAAGGGCACGTTCAAGTACCTGTGGATTGTGGCCCTGCCCCTGGCATTCGCCGCCGTCGTCACCATTACGGCGAGCTTCCAGAAGATCTTCTCCGCCACCCCGTCGGTGGGCTACTTCGCCAACAACGCAGCATTCAGCAAGGCGCTGGCGGACGGGAAAACCGAGTTCGGCTCGGCCAAGTCTGTGGCTGCCATGGAGGCAGTGGTCCGCAACACCGGGATCCAGGGCTGGCTGTCGGTGATCTTTGTGGTGCTGAGCATCATCGTGATCGCCACCGCCCTGCTGGCAACCGTAAAGGCCTTCCGGACCCGGGACGCCGCCGGGCGGCCTGAAGGCAACGAGGACCCGGCCGTGCCATCGAAGGTGTTCGCCCCGGCCGGGGTCATCCCCACGGCCGCCGAGCGTGCCCTGCTGGCTGAGTGGGACAAGGTGCCCGCCAGCCAGCGGTTCGAACGGGCGGGACACCACTGATGCCGGCGCCCATGGCGGTCCTGGCCAAAGGCGTCAGGGGCGCTGCCCGCTACCTGGGCAGCGTGATGGGCGCCGACGCTTACACCCGGTACCTGGAACACCACCAGGCTATGGGGCACCAGTCGGCGCCCCTGACAGAGCGGGAGTTCTGGCGTGACCGTACGGACCGCCAGGACGCCAACCCCCAGGGCCGCTGCTGCTGATTGAGCCTGCAGCGGACAACCCCGTCAGGGACGTTCACACGGGGGCCGGGGACGGATCGCTCATGAGAGTATGAACGCATGAGCGATCCGATCCCCGCACAGGCAGCCGAGGACCTACCGGTGGAAGGCACCACCCTTGACGGGGACCGGCCCGGCGACGGCGGGTCCGCTCCGGCGGAACCCGCGCCCGGGGCCGGCGCCCGGACCAAAGGCGGCAACCTGCAGGACCTGGTGGACCAGCCGGCCAAGGTGATGCGGATCGGCACCATGATCCGCCAGCTCCTTGCCGAGGTGAAGTCCGCGCCGCTGGATGACGCCGCACGCGGCAGGCTGGCCGAGATCCACGCCCGCTCCATCAAGGAACTCGAAGACGGGCTGGCGCCCGAGCTGGTGGCGGAACTGGACCGGATCCGGTTGCCCTTTGACGATAACGCCACGCCCTCGGACGCCGAGCTGCGCATCGCCCAGGCCCAGCTCGTGGGCTGGCTGGAAGGCCTGTTCCACGGCATCCAAACCGCCATCGCTGCCCAGCACGCAGCCAGGGAACACTCCGCCCAGCTCCAGCTGCGCCAGCTGCCGCCCGGCACTGTGATTGCCCCCGGGGTAGTAATCGGCGACAACGGCGAACCCCAACGAGCCGGCACCCCGCCGGGATCGCCCGCGCAGCCTGGCCAGCCCAACGATCCGGACCACGGTCCCGGACAGTACCTGTAGGCCAGCTTGGGTTTTTTCAGCGCCGCCAGGCAAGGGCGCAAGGACGACACAGAACTGGGCAAGGGGCTGTGGCGGCGCGCCCACGACCGCTTCCACCGCGGCCTTGACCGGTTCCACCAGGTCCTGGAAGGCGTCGAGGACGACCAGCTGTATGCCGAGCTGGTGGAGGTCGCCAACAGCCTCGCAGCCCTCCTGGACCGCGTCCGGATCATCTGCGTGGAAGCCCAGCGGCGCTCCCCCAGCGAGGGGCTGGACATTCCCGTGGCCCTGTCCGGGGTGCACCGGGCGTTGTCCAAGGCCGGCAATTCCCTGGCCACCACCGCTGAAGCTGCCGCCATGCTGCGGCTGGCCGTTGGCCCGGTTCCGGTCGGGGCAGCCTCTGTGCGGCGCCGGGCCGAATCGGTTTTTGAACAGGTGGCCGACGCCGAGAGGCACCTTCGCGGGGACGCTCCGGCAGCAGGACAGCAGGATATTCCCGGTTAAGCGCCTGGCATAGTCCGGCCGGATTCACCCCTTCAGGCGGCAGCGGTTTGGCAGGATGAGGGCATGACTTCTTCACCAACACTGACTTTCAATGACGGAAACACGATCCCCCAGCTCGGCTATGGCGTGTGGCAGGTTGAGGACGACGTAGCGGAAAAAGTGGTCCGCCAGGCTTTCGAAGCAGGCTTCCGGCACATCGACACCGCGAAGATCTACGGCAATGAAGCCGGCGTGGGCCGCGCCATCGCCTCCTCCGGCATCTCCCCGGAAGAGCTGTTCATCACCACCAAGCTGTGGAACGCGGATCAGGGCTACGAGGAAACGCTGGCCGCTTTCGAAGAGTCCATGGCCCGGCTCGGCCTGGAAACCCTTGACCTGTACCTGATCCACTGGATGCAGCCCAAGCAGGACAAGTACGTTGACACCTGGAAGGCCCTGGTGGAGCTGCAGAAGCGCGGCCGGGTCAAGTCCATCGGTGTCTCCAACTTCACCACGGCCGGGCTGCAGCGCCTGATCGATGAAACCGGCGTGGTTCCGGCCATCCACCAGATCGAACTGCACCCTTACTTCAGCCAGCGCGAACTCCGCGAGTTCGGTGCTGCGAACGGCATCCTCACCCAGGCCTGGTCTCCGCTGGGCCAGGGCGGCGAGCTCCTGGAAGACCCGGCAGTGGCTGCCGTCGCGGCCAAGCACCAGGTCACCCCGGCGCAGGTCGTCATCGCCTGGCACCTGGCGATCGGCAACGTGGTCATCCCCAAGTCCGTCACCGAATCCCGGATCCGCGAGAACTTCGCGGCCCTCGAAGTGGCCCTGGACGCCGGCGACATCGAGGCCCTCAACGGCCTGGACCGCACCGCTGCCGGCGAAGGCCGGATCGGTGCCGACCCGGCCGTTTCCGACTTCGCCTGACCACCACGGTCAGGCACCGGCACGGCCCCCACGCCGGCCGCGTGAAGCCGCCGGAACCCGTACTGCCCGCATGGGCGGTGCGGGTTCCCGCGTTAACCGCGTTGCTGCGGCGCCCCGCTGTGCCCGGCGCTAAGCGGCGAGGCGGACCTGCTCGACGGTGACGGTGTCCACCACGGCCCAGCCGTCCGCACCGGTGCTGTGCCGGTCGGCGAACCGCCGGGCGCCGGCCAAGGTGTCGAAGACTTCAGCCCGGGCGCGGCCGCAGTCGGCGTCAAAGTACGTGACGTGAAATTCCTGAACGGTGTGCGTTTCCATGCTTCAAGTCTGCAACCGGGGTACGACATTCCCCGGGATCAGTCCCGCGTGTTGCCCAGGCGGAGCACCCGTTCCTGCGCCAGCATGGCCGTCCGCTCAGCTTTCGCCGCTGCCCGGGCGGCCTGCTTGGCCTCCGCTGCGCCCGCGGCCAGGGCCTTCCGCTCCGCAGCGAGCTGCTCCTCGGCTGCCTTGAGCCGGCTGCGGAGCTGCCCGGTTTCCGTTTCCAGGTCAGCGACAGTGGCACGCGAGCGTTCCGACTGTTCCAGCAGGTCCGCCGCGAGTTGCGCGGTCCTGGCTTCCTCGGCGCTGGCCCCGGCGAGTGATTCCTTCGCCCGGTCCAGCGCTGGTGCGGAGGCCGCCCGGGGGGTTTGCCGGACCGCCTCGAGCCGTGGCTTGGTGCGGGCCGGGGCTTTGGCGGGTTCCGGCGTCGGGCGCTTCTGCAGTGGTTCGGTGTCCGCGGGTTCGTCGACGGCGGGTTCTGCCCGCGACGCGGAGGAAACGCCCGCGGGTGCTGTTGCTCCCGGGACTGCAGTGGCGCCGTCAAGGTCCACGGCGTTCACGCCATCAGCCGCGAGCGCCTTGAGGAGCAGGCCGCTGCGTACGGCGCCGGCGGCCCCGGGATCGGCCGTCAGGGCCCGCAGCGTCTCTTCGACGTCCGTGGCCATGGCGCCGCTGATGGTCCTGCCGTGATCAGTGGACACTGTCCGGGCGGTGTCGACCGCGGCTGCCAGGAGGGTGCGGCGCTCCCGGGCCAGCCCGCGGAGGGCCGCCGCGTCGAGGTCCGCCTGCGCGGCCTGCATCCGGTGGCCCAGGTCCGCGAGGCCCGCCAGGACGTCCGGCTTGTCTCGGGCCAGCATGTTCACGGCCCAGGCCGCCACCGATGGTTTGGGCAGCTTCAGGACCGCGGCCCCGAGGGCTTTGTCTCCGGCGGCCGCCGCCTTGGCTGCGGCCGCCCGGACGGCCACGAAGTCGTCCAGGGATGTGCTGTACAGCGTGTCTGCGATGCCGGCCAGCTGGTCGTCGTCCATGCACGCCATCTTAGGCATGCGCGCGGAGTCAGGCCTGCTGGCCGGGGGACCGGATAATGCGGCGGCGGGTCGCCTCGGCAATGGCGGCCGTGCGGTTGTCCACGCCCAGCTTTCCGTAAATGTGGACCAGATGGGTCTTGACCGTGGCCTCTGAGATGAACACCCGCTGCGCCATGGCCCGGTTGGACAGCCCGGTGGCGAGCAGTTCAAGCAGCTCCACCTCACGCCGGGTGAGGGCCGTGCCGGGGTTGGTGATCCGGTCCATCAGCAGCGCGGCCACTTTGGGTGCCAGGGCGCTTTGGCCTGCAGCGGCGGCAAGCACCGCCTGCTGGATCTGCTCCGGTGGCGCGTCCTTGAGCATGTAGCCGCTGGCGCCCGCTTCGACGGCGGCAAGGATGTCGGCGTCGGTGTCGTATGTGGTGAGGATCAGGACGGGCGGAGCCGGGTCCAGCAGCCGGATCAGCCGGGTGGCGGTCACACCGTCCATCCCGGCGCCCATCTGCAGGTCCATCAGGACCAGGTCCACTGGATCGCCCAGGACCTGCCGGCGCTGCAGTTCGTCGACGGCGGCCTGCCCGTCCGCGGCTTCGGCCGCCACCAGGATGCCCGCAAAATCGGTGAGCATGGCGCGCAGGCCGGCCCGCACCACGGGGTGGTCGTCCACCAGCAGCACCCGGATGGCGGTCATGGGGTGCCCGGTCCGGGCAACGGCAGCCGGATGGCCACCACGGTGCCCTCCCCGGGCGCCGACTGCAGCTCCAGGGTGCCGTGCAGCGCCGCCACCCGCGCGGCCAGGGAACCCAGGCCAAAGCCCCGCCCGTCCGCTGCGGGGCGCACCTCCGCGACCTGTGCTGCCGGGTCAAAGCCGATGCCGTCGTCGTAAACATCCAACGTGACCTCGTTGCCCAGGAACGCCAGCGTCACCACGGCTGCGGAGGCCTGCGCGTGGGCAGTGACGTTGGCCAGGCTGGCCTGGACCGCCCGGAGCAGTGCCACGGCGTGCGGCGGTGGCAGTTCAACGGGGACACCGTCCAGTTCGAAGCGGCAGCGGAGCACCTTCCCGCGGGCCGCAACTGCGGCTTCCGTGGCCGCGCAGAGCCGGCGCAGGCTGACCACCAGGGAGGCGTCCTGCAGCTGCGGGGCGGAGAGGCCGCGGACAAAGCTGCGGGCCTCGGCCAGGTTGCCGGCGGCGGTATCCTGAACCACCCGGAGGCGGTCGCGGGCGGTGGTGGTGTCGCCGTCCTGCAAAGACTTCTCCGCGGCCCGGGCCATCAGCACAATGCTGGAAAGCCCCTGGGCCAGGGTGTCGTGGATTTCGCGGGCCAGCCGGGTGCGCTCGGCCAGGACACCGGTGTTGTGCTGGGCAGCTGAGAGTTCCGCCCGGGTCCTGCGGAGTTCGTCGGCGGCCCGGCGCTGGCTTTCCGCCTCCAGGTAGAGGGCCCGGTACGCCAGCCCCGTTACCACCGAAAACGCCGCGCCCAGCGCGGGCCCCAGCACCACCGCCGCATGTGGAACGGGAAGCCCGCCGGCAGCCCACTGGGCGCCGATGACCGCGGCCGTCATCACGGCGATGCCCACCAGTGCAGCCCGCCGGGGCAGCAGGTGCAGGTGCAGGAAAAACAGCGGGAACGCCAGCCAGGAAAAGTCCGCGCTGCCGGCCAGGAGCACGGCCCACAGCACCGTGACCGTCGCCAGCCACGGCAGGCCGTAACGGCGCGGATCGAAGCCCTGGCCGCTGGCCGAGAACCGCTTTTCAAGGATGGTGCCCGCCAGGTAGGCGGCCGCCAGGAGTGCGGCGCCGCCCATCAGGGCCGGCCGCAGCGGATGGGGATCGCCGGCCAGCCACAGCCTTGCCGCTGCCACGGCCAGCAGGACCGCAAAGCCCACATGCAGGGTGATCCGCAGGACGCGGAGGATGGCTGCCGAAGATCCGCCCTCATGACCTGCCGGCGGCGCGGCAGGGGCGGCGGAACCAGGCGCCGCAGGCGGGCTGGCTGGTTCGGTGGCTGGCATCTGTCCAGCCTATGCGCCGGCGGCAACCAGCGGATCAACCGATCGGTTGAGTCCGGTCTCCACACCATGGGCCGCAGGGATCAACCGCCTGCACGATGGCCCGCGGCGTGCACCGGCGGAGAGTTGAAAGGGAAAGCCACCCCGCCCTACCGGAAGAAGTCCAACGTGTTCCTCGCCATCCGCGACATCCGTTTTGCCAAGGGCAGGTTTGCCCTGATGGGCAGCGTGGTCGCTTTGATCACCTTGCTCCTGGTCCTGCTCTCCGGCTTGACAGCAGGCCTGGCCGACCAGTCCACGTCCGCGATCGCCCGGCTGGGCAGCGGCGGCACCGGGACCGTGGACAGGATAGTGTTCGGCGGGCCGGCCGGTGCGGGCGCCAAGGCATCCTTTACCGACAGCGCCGTCTCTGCGGACCAAGTGGCACTCTGGCGGGACCAGCCAGGCGTCGAGGCCGCCCAAGCGGTGGGAATCAGCCAGTCCCGCGTGCAGGCCACCGGCCCGGACGGGGAGGTCACGGCCACCGCGAACGTCGCAGTCTTCGGGGTAGCGCCCGACGGCGGCCTGGCGCCTGGCCCGGTCACGGCAGGTACAGCTGTGCTCGGCTCGGGGGTCGCGGACGACCTGTCGCTGTCTGTCGGCGACCCGGTGACTGTGGGCGGCATGGAACTGTCCGTCGCCGCCGTTGTGGCCGACCAGTGGTACTCCCATACCAGCGTCGTGTGGGTGGACCTGCCCGTCTGGGCTGCGCTGGCCCATGTGTCCGGGCCCGCCCAGGCCGGCACCGTCGCCGCTGTCACGCTCGGGCCGGCCGGCGCGGATGAAGCCGCGGCCAACGCAGCGGCCGGCACCGTCAGTGCCACCCGCACAGGCTCGTTCCAGGCTTTGGGCTCGTTCCGCAGCGAGAACGGGTCGCTGATGTTGATGCAGGGGTTCCTGTACGGCATCTCCGCGCTGGTCATTGTGGCGTTCCTGACCGTGTGGACCATCCAGCGGACCCGGGACATCGCGGTGCTGAAGGCCCTGGGCGCCGGCAGCGGCTACATCCTGCGGGACGCCATGGCGCAGGCGGCGCTGGTCCTGGTGGCCGGCGCGGCCGTTGGTGGTGGTGCCGGCGTTGTTGGCGGCCTGCTCGCCGGCCAGGCGGCGCCGTTCCTGATCACACCGGCCACCACACTGGTGCCCGTGCTCGGCATTACCGGCTTAGGGCTGGCGGGCGCCGCGCTGGCGGTGCGCCGCGTCGCCGGGGTGGACCCACTGCTTGCCCTCGGTGGCAACTGACCCGCCCCGCCGTAATGCCGCAGCCAACCCAGCCTGCACGCCATCTCCAGCCATCAGAAGGATTTAACCCATGTCAGCCAACTCCGATTCCGCGCCGCTGTCCCTCGTCAACGCCACCCTTGAGTATCCGGATGGCGAAGGCACCGTCAAGGCCCTCGACGGCGTCCACCTCGCCGTGCACGCCGGCCGGATGATGTCCCTGGTGGGTCCGTCCGGATCCGGCAAATCCAGCCTGCTCGCCGTTGCCGCGACCCTGGTCCAACCCACGTCCGGGCTGGTGCTGATAGCCGGCACCGACGCCGGCGGGTTGGGGCAGCGGGAGCTCAGTGCCCTGCGGCGGGAAACCATCGGGATCATCTTCCAACAGCCGAACCTTCTGGCGTCCCTGACCGCCGTCGAACAGCTTGTAATCGGCGCCCACCTGCGGGGTGCACCGCTCCGGGATGCGGGCGCCAAGGCTAAGGAGCTGCTGTCACTGGTGGGCCTGGCGGACTGCGCCGGCAAGCGTCCGCACCAGCTGTCAGGCGGGCAGCGCCAGCGCGTCAATATTGCGCGCGCGTTGATGGGGCAACCCAGGGTCCTGCTGGTGGATGAACCCACGGCAGCCCTGGACCACGACAGAAGCCGTGAAATCGTGCAGCTGCTGCGGCGCATCACCGACGAGTTCCAGGTGGCAACCGTGATGGTTACGCACGACACCGAGTTTGTGCCGCTGACCGATGACGTGGCCACCATGCGCGATGGCCGGCTGGGGCTTGCCGTACGCACCGGCTGATGTCCCGGGCGGTCAGCGCCGGGGCTTGGCTTCCGCCAGCGCCGTCTGCAGCTCCCGCCACGCGCCGGTGGACCAGAGCGCCCACACCACCAGCACTGGCTGGAAAAACAGCCGGATCAGGCGGCTCCGGTCCGAATCCAGTCCGAACCCGTCAGTGCCGGTCGCGTACTGGGAGATGTTGCCGGGAAAAATGGCTATAAAGAAGGCGGCAGCCAACAGCCCCACCGCAACCCGGCGCCGCCGCAGGACGATCAACGCCGCCCCCAGGCTTACCTCCACAACGCCGGATGCCAGCACCACAAAATCCTTGTCCGCGGGGAACCACGGCGGAACCTGCGCCTGGAATTCCTGCCGCGCAAACGTCAGATGGCTGATGCCGGCAAAGACCAGCGCACCGCCCAGGGCCACGGCGCCGATCAGTCGCGGGGCGGAGATTTTCCCGGCCGGTCGCGTGAGGAGCCCGGTCAGTGCAGTTCGCAGAGATGACATTACTGAACGGTAACATCAGCAGCTCCCGGTTCCTGCAACGGAGGAGGGGGCGCGGTGCCCGCCGGGGATGATCCAATGGGTGCGGTGACGCACCACAAAGGGTGCGCCGCCGTCACGGTGCGGGCAGCCCCGCAGCGCGTGGCCCGAGCGAGGAACGAGGAACCGACATGTCCCTGAAGGACACCCTGAAAGCCGATGTTGTCACCCATATGAAGAATGGGAACAAGACGGCGCTGACCACCGTCCGCAACGTCCTGGGCGAGATTGAGACGCGGGAAAAATCCGGCAAGACCCCCGTTGAGCTCGACGACCTCCAGCTCACGGCCCTGCTGCAGAAGGAAGCTGCCAAGCGCCGGGACACCGCAGCCATCTACGCCGCGGCCGGCGAGGATGGGCGCGCCGCAGCGGAAATCTCAGAGGCGGACATCATCGAGGCGTACCTGCCCCAGGCCCTGACGCGCGAAGATGCCGAAGCCATCGTGGACGAGGTAGTCGCCGGGCTTAAGGCCGACGGCCACGAGTTAACGGTCCGGTCCATGGGAACGGTGATGAAATCAGTCACGCCCCGCATTGCGGGCCGGTTCGACGGCAAGGCAGTCAGCGAGATCGTGCGCGCACGGTTGGCATAAGTGCAGCGTTAACCAGCAAAAAACCCCGTACAGTCGCAGATTTCCGCGACGATACGGGGTTTTTCCCGAGCTTCCTATCAGAATCGAACTGATGACCTTTTCATTACGAGTGAAACGCTCTACCGACTGAGCTAAGGAAGCACCGCACGAACTTTCCGGCGAACCGGGAGCTTCATGCAAGAGTCAACTGTAATGGAGTCCCGGCGCCCGGGTCAAAATGGCCGGCGCCTCAACACAAGGTGTTGTCGGCCGGCACCTGGCCGCTCAGCAGGTAACGGTCCACGGCGTCCTCCAGGCAGCTGTTCGACCGGCCGTAGGCGGTGTGCCCTTCGCCTTCCCAGGTCATCAGCGCGGCGTTGCCCAGCTGCCTGCGGAGGGACCCGGCCCATTCCACCGGCGTCGCGGGGTCTCCCGTGGTGCCGATGACCACAATCGGGGACCCGCCGGTGTACTCCACCGGCGCCGGGGTGCGGATGTTGCCGTATGGCCAGTCCGTGCAGTTGGTGCCGCCGTAAGCGAAGAAGTAGCCGAAGGTGGGGGACTCCTGCATCAGGCGCTGCTGCTCGGCCCGCATGGCGGCGGGATCGGTGACCATGGGGTAGTCCAGGCAGTTGATGGCGTTGAAGGCAAACGTGGAGTTGGACGAATAGGTGCCGTTGGCAGTGCGGTCCGCGCCGAGGTCGGCCAGCCGCAGCACCAGGCTTACATCGCCCGACGTGGCCGCTTCCAGGGCCTGCGTGAGGGCCGGCCAGCTTTGGTCGTTGTACAGCGGGGTAATCAGGCCGCTCACAAACATGTTGGCGTTAACCAGCCGGCCGTCCTTTGCCGTCCGCGGGGTCTGCTGCACGGCGGCAATGAGGTCCCGGATCTGCTGGACCCCGGAATCAACGTCGCCGCTCAGCGGACAGCCGTCCTGGCGGAGGCAGCTGGCAACGTAGGCGCGGATGGCCTTTTCAAAGGCCTTCGCCTGGCCGCTGGTCAGCTCCTCGTTGCTGATGGACGGATCCAGGGCTCCATCGAGCACCATCCGGCCCACGTTGTCCGGGAACAGCGAGGCGTAGGTGGAGCCCAGGAACGTTCCGTAGGAGTAGCCAACGTAGTTGAGCTTCGCGTCATTCACCACGGCGCGGAGGATGTCCATGTCCTTGGCGGAACTGACGGTGTCAAGGTGCGCCATCACGGGGCCGGTCTGCTCCGCGCAGCGGGCGGCGATGGCCTTGTTGTCGGCCAGTGCGGCGGCCAGGCCGGCGTCGGTCTCCAGGTCGTAGATTTTGGCCCGTGCCTCGTCCCGCTCGGCATCGTTCAGGCAGGTGACTGGCGCTGAGCGCTTGACACCGCGCGGGTCGAAGCCCACCAGGTCGAAAGCGTCCCGGACGGTGGTGGGGAACTGGGTCCCGGCCGCGTCCTTGACGAAGTCGTACCCGGAGGCGCCGGGTCCGCCGGGGTTGACCAGGAGGCTGCCGGTTTTGGTGCCCGTGGCAGGTGCCCGCAGCGCCGCAATCTGGATGGTTTCACCGTCCGGATCCGCGTAGTCCTCGGGAACAGTGACCCTGGCGCACTGGAATTCCTGCTCGCAGGGCTCCCAGACCACTTCCTGGGCGTAGAAGTCCGCCAGGCCTTCCGGTGCCGAGGCGACGATGGAGGGATCGGCCTTGGCTGTGGCGGCTTCCTGGTTCCCGCTGCCATTAACCAGCGTGCAGGAGGCCAGTACCAGCGAGAGGGCCAGGGCGCCGGCGGCACGGAACGCCACGGCAAGGGGTCGGGCGCGTGCGGGCAGGGGGCGGGCAGTCATCGGGTCTCCTTGGAGGTCTCAGATCAGGCTGGCTGCCATGGACTCTATGGTCAACAGCGGTGCAACGTTGGTGGTGGTGATGCGTTCGCGGGCTTTATTGATGGCATCCATCCGGGCCAGGGTGGCTTCGGGAGCTGACCGCCGGGCGAACTCTTCGAGCTCACTGCGCAGTTCAATGTTCACCAGCTCCACAGCGTTCCCCAGCTGGATGATCAGCACATCGCGGTAAAACGACAGCAGGTCAGTCAGGGTCCGGTCCAGGGAGTCTGTGATGGACCGCTTGGCCCGCCGTTTCTGATCGTCTTCGAGCTGTTTGACCTGGCTCCGCATGGCCGGCGGCAACGTCCCTGACTCGGGGGCACCGAGCGTGGCCAGCAACGCAATCTTCTCCGCGGCGTCGCGCTCCTCGTTGGAACTGTTCGCTTCCGCGGTGGCGATCTTCACCAGTTTA
Source organism: Arthrobacter sp. ZBG10 (assembly GCF_001238605.1). Classification (NCBI taxonomy): domain Bacteria; kingdom Bacillati; phylum Actinomycetota; class Actinomycetes; order Micrococcales; family Micrococcaceae; genus Arthrobacter; species Arthrobacter sp. ZBG10. The sequence goes on from NZ_LFQH01000050.1 coordinate 60,381, forward strand.
TCCGCCATCATCACCGCCGCGGTAACACCGCGGAGTCCCAACGGGAAACGCACCGTCTCCAGCCGGCGTTCCCGGGCGGCCGGGTCGCGGGCCAGCCGGCGCGCGATGCCCACATGGCTTTGCGCGGCGCGGGCGGCCCGTTCCGCGAGTCCGGGCTCCACCCCGTCGCGTTTGACCAGCAGCGCAGCAACGTCTGCAGCCGGCGGAAGCCTCAGGGCGACGCTGCGGCACCGGGACCGGATGGTCACCAGCACATCGGCGGGGGAGGGGGCACACAGCATCCATACTGTCCGCGGCGTTGGTTCCTCGATGGCCTTGAGCAGCACGTTGGTGGTGCGCTCGGCCATCCGGTCGGCGTCCTCCACCACGATGATCCGCCACCGCCCGGACGAGGGACGGTTACCGGCGGTGGCCACCAGGTCCCTGGCCTCGTCGATGGTGATGGTCACCTTTTCCGTCCGGACGAAGGTGACGTCGGAGTGGGTCTCGCCCAGGATGGTGCGGCAGGCGGGGCAGTGCCCGCAGCCCCGGAGCGCCACATCCTCCTGGTCGCAGTTCAGGGCCGCCGCAAACGCCCGCGCCGCGTTGGAGCGGCCGGAGCCGGGCGGTCCCGTAAAAAGCCAGGCGTGGGTCAGGCTGTCGCCGCTGGCCGCCTGGCGCAGTTGTTCGACGACGGCGGGCTGGCCCTGCAGGTCATCCCAGACGGTCACGGCAGATCACCTGGGCCGCCGTCGGCCGGAAGGGAAGCGGCGGGAGGGGAAGCGGCGGGAGGGGAAGCGGCGGGAGGGGAAGCGGCCGGCTGGGAAGGCGCGGGGAGGCCGGCAGGGGTTGCTGCGCCGCCGGCCAGCAGCGCCTCCACCCGTTCCAGGATCCGCGCGGCGAGGTCCGCCACGGACAGGTGCGCCGGGAGCACCAGGTAGGTTCCGGGCCGGGCGCCGGCCAGTGCAAGGAATGCGTCGCGGATCCGGGAGTGGAACTCATCCGCCTCGGATTCGAGCCGGTCCTCGGCAGCTTCGCCGGCTGTGCGGCGGCGGCGGCCCATGGCCGGGTCAACGTCCAGCAGGACGGTCAGGTCCGGTTGCAGGCCCGAGGTGGCCCACTCGTTCAGGGTCCGGACGGCGTCCTGGCCCAGGTTCCGGCCGGCACCCTGGTACGCCACGGAGGAGTCGATATACCGGTCGGTCAGGACAACCGTGCCACGCTCCAGTGCCGGCCTGATCACCTGGCCGGCGTGTGCCGCGCGGGATGCCGCGAAGATGAGCGCCTCGGTGTGGGCGTCGATGTGGCCGTGGCCATGGTCCAGGACCAGCGAGCGGAGCTTTTCGCCAATGGGAGTCCCGCCGGGCTCGCGGGTGCGCAGCACTGTCAGCCCGCGGGATTCCAGTGATTCAGCCAGCCGGGCTGCCTGCGTGGACTTGCCGGCACCATCGCCGCCTTCAAACGCGATGAATAGGCCGGCCGTTAGTGTGCTCACCGCACCAGCCTACCGATCCCGGCCCGCAATCCCCGATTGGGGCGCCGCGCTGGGGATAACCGCCCGGTGCCCGGCCGGCGGCCCTGCTTTCCGCCCGCTCCCTGCCGGACAGTACGCTTTTGCGCATGAGCCTTTCTGAACAGCAGGCAGCCGCCCTGTCCCCGGACACCTTGGTGGTGGCAGCCGGACGCCCGCCGCGGGAGCGCGACCAGCCCGTCAACCCGCCCCTGGTCCTCTCCTCCACCTATTTCGGTACGGGCCCGCTGGCCGACGGCGACCGCGGCTACGGCCGGTACTCGAACCCCACCTGGGACCCCTTCGAGGAGGCACTGGGCCAGCTCGAAGGCTCGGACCTGCCCGGGCTGCTCTACGCGTCCGGCCTGGCAGCCGTCAGCTCCGCGTTGTCGCTGATCCCCGCAGGAGGAGTACTGGTGATGCCCACCCACAGCTACTCCGGCACCCTGGTGATGGCAGCCGAACTGGCGCAGAAGGGCTTCATCGAGCTCCGCACCGTGGACATCGCGGATACTGCGGCCGTGATCGAAGCCCTGGCCCCGGCCGGTCCGGATGGCCGCCAGGCCAGCATGCTGTGGCTGGAGAGCCCCACCAACCCGATGCTCGGCATCGCCGAAGTCTCCGTCCTGGCCGAAGCCGCCCACCGGGCCGGTGCCATGGTGGTGACGGACAACACCTTTTCCACGCCCTTGGGGCAGCAGCCCCTGAAACTGGGTTCCGACGTCGTCCTCCACTCGGTGACCAAATACCTGGCCGGCCATTCGGACGTTGTCCTCGGCGCCCTGGTGACCGCCAACCCCGGAATCCGGGCCGCGTTGCTCCACCACCGGATCATCCACGGCGGCATCGCCGGGCCGTTCGAAGCCTGGCTTGCCCTGCGTGGCCTGCGCACCCTGGCGCTCCGGGTGGAGCGGTCCCAGGCGTCCGCCCAGATCCTCGCGGAGCAGCTCAGCGCCCACCCGCGGATCGAATCCGTCCGGTTCCCCGGCCTGGCCACGGATCCGGGCCACGAACGGGCCAGGAGCCAGATGAACGGTTTCGGGTCCATTGTCTGCATCCAGGTGGCCCCCGTGGCAGGGCTTACGGGCGCCGAAGCCGCCGATGCGCTGGTCAGGGGACTGGAGCTGTGGTTGCCCGCAACCTCGCTGGGCGGGGTGGAATCCCTGATCGAGCGGCGCCGCCGGCACGCCGCGGAGCCGGCCAGTGTTCCGGAGAACCTGGTCCGCCTCAGCGTCGGTGTGGAGAACGCCGCAGACCTCTGGGCCGATTTGCAGCAGGCGCTGGACCGGTTGGGACGCTAGGCTGGGTCCGTGGACGGTGAACTGATTATTGTGCCCGTGGAACGGGCAGTGTTCTTTATCCTGGCGCTGGTGGCGCTGGGACTCGAGCTGTGGGCCGTGGTGGACTGCGCCCGGCACCGCGCCAACGCCTTCGAGGCCACCGGAAAGCGGACCAAGCCCTTCTGGCTCGCCCTCACCGGCGGCGCAGCCCTGGTGGGCGTGATCTCCCTGTTCGGCAGCGGCGGTGGGATCTTCGGCACCCTAGGCCTCTTCGGCCTTGCGGCAGTGGTGGCAGCGTCCGTGTACCTCGCCGACGTCCGGCCCGCCGTCAAGGACGCAGGCCGCGGCGGCAGCCGCAACATGGGCCCCTACGGCCCCTGGTGACCCGCCGGTTGGACGGGTAGCGGCGCCACCGCCGCCCAACCGACCGTCAGCTCACCCAGCCGCCACCGCGCCGGCCCGTCCTGGACCGGCCAGCCGCCGGCGCGGAGCCGCCGGCACATGCCCAGCCAGCGTTGCCGGTTGCCAAATGACGCCAGCGCAGCGCTCTCCAGCCAGGCCCGGTCCATGGCCTGCAACAGAGCGTGGACCGGCTCGCCGGGCACGTTGCGGTGGATCAGCGCCTTGGGCAGCCGCTCCGCCACGTCCGAAGGCATCGCGAAGCTGCCGAACCGGACGGAGAAGCTCAGCGACACCGGCTCCCGGGCGTCCAGGGCAATCCAGGACGCCCGGCGGCCGATCTCATCGCAGGTCCCGTCGATGAACAGCCCCTCCGGCGCGAGCCGGTCCTGCACCAGCCGCCACAGCCCGGCCACGTCCGCTTCCTCATACTGGCGCAGCACGTTGAACGCACGGACCAGGACCGGCCGGCCGGGGACAGGCAGTTCAAAACCGCCCACGTGGAAGCTCAGCCCCGGCCGCTGCAGGGGGAGCGCCGCCCGGACCCGATCGGGCTCAATCTCGATGCCGCAGACCCGCACGTCAGGCCTGGCGACCGCCAGCCGCTCATAGAGTTCGACGGCGGTGGCCGGCGTTGCGCCGTAGCCCAGGTCAACCACCAGGGGCTCAGCCGCGGACCGGAGGCGCCACGCCTGCGGCCCGGTGAGCCAGCGGTCCACCCGGCGCATGCGGTTGGGGTTGGTGGTGCCGCGGGTGACGTTTCCCACGGGACCGCCCTGTCGGCGGGGGACACCCCTGCCGGAAATCTGCGGGGCAACCACCCGTTCAGCCTTTTGCACCACGGCCCCACTTTATCCCGGGGCGGGTTACGCAGGGTGCCGTGTAACGCAGGGCGGGCGGCAACCCCGCTCGGCTAGGATAAAAATCATGACTTACAAGCTGATTCTGCTGCGCCACGGCCACAGCGAATGGAACGCCAAGAACCTGTTCACCGGCTGGGTGGATGTCGACCTGAACGAACAGGGCCTCAAGGAGGCGGTCCGCGGCGGTGAGCTGCTGGTGGAGCACAACGTCCTGCCGGACGTCCTTTACACCTCCCGCCTGAAGCGGGCCATCAACACCGCCAACCTGGCACTGGAAAAGGCCGACCGTGGCTGGATCGACGTCAAGCGCGACTGGCGCCTCAACGAGCGCCACTACGGCGCGCTGCAGGGCAAGGACAAGGCCCAGACCCTCGCCGAATACGGCGAGGAGCAGTTTATGGAATGGCGCCGGTCCTACGACACCCCGCCGCCGCCCCTGGCCGACGACTCCGAGTTCTCCCAGGTGGGCGATCCCCGTTACGCGGACATCGGCGACGCCGTGCCCCGCACCGAATGCCTCAAGGACGTCCTGGTCCGGCTGCTGCCCTACTGGGAGTCGGACATCAAGGAAGACCTCAAGGCCGGTAAAACGGTCCTGGTCACCGCGCACGGCAACTCGCTGCGGGCCCTGGTCAAGCACCTGGACGGCATCAGCGACGACGCCATCGCCGGCCTGAACATCCCCACCGGCATCCCGCTGGTATACGACCTCGACGAGGACTTCAAGCCCGTCAAGGCCGGCGGTACCTACCTGGACCCGGACGCCGCGGCAGCAGCCATCCAGGCCGTGGCGAACCAGGGCAAAAAGTAGGACTTCAGGACGTACGACGGCGGGCCGGTGACC
>NZ_LFQH01000051.1:0-19489 GCF_001238605.1 Arthrobacter sp. ZBG10
AGATGTGTATAAGAGACAGGGGCGGGTCTTGCAGCGGCAGCGGCCGCAGCTGCCCTGGCGGCGTCGTCGGCCTGCCGGCGGGCCAGTTCTTCGGCAGCCTTGCGCTTGGCTTCCTGCGCGGCCTGGTAGGCGGCTTCGGCTTCCACGCCCTGCCGGTACTCCCCCTCGACAGCCGCGGTGGTGCCTTTCAGGGACGCCAGCTGGGCCGTAAGTTCGGTGCCATGCCGTTGCCCGTCGTCGATCTGCCGGGCCATGCCGGCCTGCGCATCGCGGGCGGACTTCAGTTTCGTGGCAGCCTCAGCGGTGAGGCGTTCGCGTTCGGTCCGGGCTGCCTGCTCCTGTTCGCGGAGGGATTCAGACACCTTGGCGGCGGAAGCAGCCCTTTCCACCAGCGCGGCCGTTTTGTCCCCTACCATCCGGACCACGTTCAGGCCCTGCACGTTGTTGTGCTCCAACGCGTCCAGGGCCACGAAGAACCCTGTGTTGGTGCCGCCTGTTTTGTAGGACTGCACGGCGAGGGCCCCCAGCTCCTTCCGGTGCCGGTCCACGTCGGCAGTGGCTGCTGCGGTTTTTGCGGCCAACGACAGCAGCCTGGCATCCACTGCCTGGAGCGCGGCGTCGGCCACGCCATAGTCTGCGGCGGCGGTCACGGCCTGGCCGCCGAGTGTTTCGGCCTGTGCTGCCAGTCCCGTCAGCAGTTCGTTGATTTTGGCGATTTCCGTTGCCTTGCCGGCCTCGGTTTCCTTGGCCTGCTGCACGTCCTCCCACGAGGGATAGCCCGAGGGCGGCGCCGGCTCGCCGGCCATGGCGGGCGGCAGGACGGCCGAGCCGGCCAGGATAAGTGCCAACAGGCCGCCGGCCAGGGGCGACCGCACTTTGGAAACGAACGGGGACATAGTCCCGAAGCCTACCGGCGTCCGTCCGCCGGAACACGCTGAAGTGTCCACATCGTTACATTGGGAGCTGCAAAACGTGGACCTAGACTGGGGCCATGGGCACTCCCCGCCGTCCTTCACGTGGCACGCCGCGCTGCGCAACGGCGGCCGTTGCCGGCCTGGCCCTGGCCGCCCTGACTGCGTGCTCTCCCCCAGCCGATCCGACGCCGGCGTGGTCCACTCCAGCCGCCGCAGAACCGGCACTCACCGTGGAAGTAAACCAGTCCCGGGACCAGTACGGGCGGCATGGCATTGAGTTGCTGATTACCAACACCACAGACAGTCCGGTCACGGTCAGCGACGCCCGGCTCAGCACTTCCCTGTTCCAGCAGGACATCCGTTGGGACTCCGCGGGCGGTGTAGTGGTCGTGCCACCGCACCAGGCCAAAATCCGGACCGCAATGTTGCCCACGGCTGCCTGTCCGGAGCCGGGGCAGGCCAGTTCGAGCGGGCCTGCCGCGGTGGCCACAGCGACGTTGACGCTGCCGGCGGCAGACGCCACCGCCCCGGCCACAGTACCGCCCGCCACCGCTCCCACTCCCACCAGCATCGCGTTGGAGGCAACTGATCCCCTCGGAATCCTGGCCCGGAACAACGCTGAACTTTGCCTTTCGGCGGCTGCGGCAGCGGTAGCGGATCTGGCCCTGGCTCCGGACCTGGCCGTCGCGCCGGACTTGCGCACCGCCGTCGTCCACCTGCTGGTTGATCCTGCTGGCGGGGCCCGCGGGAGCGGCCGGCTGACCCTCGAACGGTTCGAAGGCACCACGCTGCTGGCGGAAGCGTCGGCGGATCCCTGGCCCGTTGACACCGTTGTCAGGGCGGGAGATGCGCCGTTCGTTATGAACCTGCGGCTCCGGCCCGCGCGCTGTGACGCGCACGCTGTGGCGGAAGACAAAGTGGGCACACTGCTGCCCGTCCGGGTGGCAGTGGGGATGCGCTCAGGGCAACTGAAACTCGTCGCCGGAGCCACCCTGCGCGGCCAACTTTATGACTTTGTGACGAAGGCCTGTGCGGCCGGCTGACCGGATGGCGTCCTTCGAGTTCAGGGGCCCGGCAACACACCAGCGATGGACAAACCAGGGATCCGAGAGGCCCACCTCGCATGTTATCCAAATGTGACAATTGGTCGGGACCTGGGTTATGGTCTTGATGTGTCCCTCTCCAACGGGGCACTCCCACCAGCATGCCGAGCCCTGCCGCTGGCCTGGGATCAATCGTTTCCGGATGGCAGGGACGGGGGAACCAAGTTTCCACGGCTTCTTTGAAGCCTTGGGGTTAAGTCGATAGCACCTCTGTCCTTGATGGGGTGCTCCCGGCCGGGTAGCTCCAACCCGAACCCGACAGCTCACCCCGCAGGCATGGGAGAGGCGATCTATCATGTCAAAAAACACCCTGGCTGCCCGTCACCGCGCGGTGCCGACCCATTCCATCGTTCTTGAAGGCCTGGCAGTTTCCGCCAAGTCGCAGGCCAAGTCCCTGGGCCGCCCGGCCCTGGCCGTGGCCGCCGCATCCGGCATCGCGTTCGGCATCGGCGCCCCGGCCCACGCCGGCGTGACCGCACCGGATACCACCGGAACCAGCAACGTCCAGGCGTACTCGGCACCGGCAGCGCCCGCTGCAGCGCCTGCCCCTGCCGCTGCCGGCAATGTCCACACCGTTGTTTCGGGTGACACGCTGGGCGCCATCTCCTCGGCCAACGGCGTCAGCCTGAACGACGTCCTCTCCGCCAACGGGCTGTCCATCTCGGCCGTCATCTACCCGGGCGACCAGATCCAGATCCCAGGCGCCGGCTACGTGGCAGCCCCCGTGTCCGCCCCGGCCCCGGCTCCCGCCCCGGTCCAGGCTGCAGCCGTTGCCGCCCCGGCCAACACCGGCATGAACCTCAGCTACGCGTCCGCTCCGGCAGCCTCCACCGGCACCGGTACCGGCGCCGCAATCCTCGCCTCGGCTTACAGCCAACTGGGCGTTGGCCAGGACTGCACCGCCATGGTGGAAAAGGCCCTGCGTTCGGTAGGCAAGTCCGTGGGCGACCTCGCCCCGGGCCAGTTCTTCCAGTACGGCAGCGTTGTGGGCTCACCGGCCCCCGGTGACCTGGTCATCACCGCCGGCCACGTTGGCGTTTACGCCGGCGACGGCCAGGTTGTCAGCGGCGGCGTGGACGGTTACAAGACCGAGGTCCACTCCATCAGCTGGCTCGCCGGAGCTTCCTTCGTCCGCGTAGCGTAGCTTCGCGGCGCAGCAAGCGCCTGCACCACCGCAAGGGCGGCAGCCGGGATCAGTCCCGCTGCCGCCCTTGGCGTTTAAGGAATGCGGCGCGGAACCGGCGGGGCCCCGAACCAGCGGGCCCGGCCTGACCTCAGGTGCCGCAGTAGGTCCGGTAGGCGCCGAAGTCGGCCGGCGGCCCTTCCGCGAACCGCTCCAGGCCCGGCCGTTCCGTGAACGGGCTGCCAACGGCGTCCAGCAACAGGTGGAATGGTGCCAAGTCACCGGCAGTGGCGGCGGCCAGGGCTTCCTCCACCAGGTGGTTGCGCGGAATGTAGATGGGGTTGGTCCGGTCCATCAGGGCGGGGTCCGGCTGCCGGGCCAGCCACCGCGCCGCCCAGGCGTCGTACGCGGCCAGGTCCATGATCATGCCGCGGACCGGTCCGGCGTCACCGCGGGCGGCCTTGACCAGGTTGCGGAAAAACTGCGTGTGGTCCACGGGGCCGTCCTTGAGCAAGGCCAGTGCGCCGTCAACCAGCCCGGCGGTTTCAGGGTCTACAGGTGAGCCATCCGCCGGTGCCGGCAGTCCCAGCTTGGCCAGCATCCCTGCCTGCCAGGCCGCACCGTAAGCGGGCCGGAAGAGTCCCAGTGCTTCCACTGCCAGCTCCACCGCCTTTTCCTGGTCCTCGTGGAGGAGCGGCAGCAGCGCTTCGGCAAGCCGGGCAAGGTTCCATTCCGCCACTATCGGCTGGTTGGAGTAGGCGTACCGGCCGCCGGTATCGATGGAGCTGTACAGCGCGCCGGGATCAAACGCGTCCATAAACGCGCAGGGCCCGTAGTCGATGGTTTCCCCGGAGATGGTCATATTGTCGGTATTCATCACGCCATGCACAAATCCCACCAGCATCCACCGTGCCACCAGGTCCGCCTGCGCCGCCAGGACATTCCTGAAGAGCTCCAGGTAGGGCTGGTCGGCGGCAGCAGCCGCCGGGTAATGCCGGGCGATGGCGTGGTCGGCCAGCCGCCGCAGCAGGTCCACGTCGTCGGCGGCCCGGGCGTATTGGAAGCTGCCGACTCGCAGGTGGCTGGCCGCGACGCGGGCCAGGAGGGCTCCGGGCAGCAGCCCTTCGCGGCGGACCTGCCGCCCGGTGGCCACAACGGCCAGGGCGCGGGTGCTGGGGATGCCCAGCGCGTGCATGGCCTCGCTGACCAGGTACTCGCGGAGCATGGGGCCCACCACGGCCAGGCCGTCCCCTGCCCGGGCGAAGGGCGTGCGGCCCGAGCCTTTAAGGTGCAGGTCCAGCTGGTGCCCGTCGGGGCCGGTCACCTCGCCCAACAGCAGTGCCCGGCCGTCGCCCAGCCTCGGCGAGTAGCCGCCAAACTGATGCCCTGCGTATGCCTGCGCTACTGGTGTGGCGCCGGCCGGGACATCGTTTCCGGTCAGCAGGCGGATGCCGTCGTTGCTTGAAAGGAATTCGGGATCGAGTCCCAGCCGCCGCGCCAGGCCATCGTTGAGGACCAGTAGTGCAGGGTCCGGCGCCTCTTCGGCCTGCCACGGGACAGCGAGTTCGGGAAGCTCGCGGGCGAAGCGGTTGTCCAGCGTTAAGGTCGTTTCTGCGGCAGCGCTCATGCCTTCAGCTTATCGCCGCCGTTCGAGCGCCGGTTGATCAGCCAGGTAATGAGCCACAGCACAACGCCGATGGCCATCAGGCCCCCGGCGATCTGGTACTGGATCGGGTTGCGGCCCACCCATGGACCGGCCAGGAAACCGCACAGAAGGGCGGCCACCAGGGGCAGCAGGCCGGGCGAGCGGAAGGTGTGCGTCCCGGCCGCTTCCGGCTTGCGCCGCAGGATCAGGCAGGCCACGTTGACCACCGTGAACACACACAGCAGCAGGAAGGCGGTGGTTCCGGACAGGTTCGCCACGATGTTGCTCTTGGGATCGCTGGTGACGTAGATGATGAGGCCCAGGGCCAGGGCGGTGGAAAACGCGATGCCGGCCCACGGCGTCCGGCGGACCAGCAGGACCTTGCCGAGCTGGCGCGGCAGGACCCGCTGGCGGGCCATGCCGTAGATCAGCCGGCTGGCCATCAGCATGTTGATCAGGGCCGTGTTGGCCACGGCAAACACGGCAAGGAACGGGAAGATCCGGTCGATCGGGAAGTCCGGCGACCCTTTGTGGACCACTTCAAGCAGGGCAGCGCCCTCGGCCTCGCGGATCCCTTCCAGTTCCGTGGGTGAAAGCACGCTGACCACGGAGATGGCCACCAGCATGTAGAGGATGACGGCGATGCCCAGGCCGGTGAGCATGGTCCGGGGAAAGATTTTCTCAGGGTCCTTGGTTTCCTCCACCATGTTCACCGAGTCCTCGAAGCCCACCATGGCGAAGAACGCGATGGAGGTCGCGGCCGTGACCGCCAGGAACAACCCCTTGTCCTGGTAGTCCGTAAAGACGAAGACCTGTTCGGGGTTGCCTGTTCCCTGGGCCATCACGTAGAAGCCGACGCCGATGACGATGCACAGTGCGAGCATCTCCACCAGGGTGAGCACCACGTTGAACTTCACGCTCTCGCCCACACCGCGGAGGTTGATGGCGGCCAGGACCAGCATAAAAATGAGGGCCACCACGGTGACCACGCCCTGCCCGGGCTTGGCCAGCCAGCCGTTGACCTCCAGTCCGCCGAAGAAGTTCTGGGCCAGGACATTGGCGGAGGTGGCGGCGCTGGTGATGCCGGAACAGACCACGGCGAAAGCCACGAGGAAGGTGACGAAGTGTATGCCGAAGGCCTTGTGCGCATACAGCGCCGCTCCTGCTGCCTGCGGGTATTTGGTCACCAGTTCCAGGTAGGAGAAGGCGGTGAGCGTGGCCACCACAAAGGCCAGCAGGAACGGCAGCCACACCATGCCGCCCACCGTGCCGGCCATGGTGCCGGTCACCGCATACACACCGGCACCCAGGATGTCCCCCACGATGAACAGCAGCAGGAGCTTGGGCCCCAGGACCCTTTTCAGTTCGGGCTCGCTGTCCCGGGTGGCGTGGGAGACTTCCTCGGATGTCGCGCTCATTGTGACCTCCATGCTGCGCTGCGTGGTTCGGCGGCGGGTGCCGGTCAGATCACTCTGAACCCCCGGACGCAGCTTTGGCAATGCACTGGCCCTGGGAAGCTAGATCTCTTCTGCCGGCGGGGCCACCGGCGCCGCCTCATCCTGAAGGAGCGGGTCTTCCTGCCATCGGTCGGGGTTGTCCTCCGCAGCGCCGGGGTAGCTGTCCGGCTCACCCTTGACCGGATCAAGTTCCAGGGAGGCCGTCGCGCCGGGTGTTTCCGGCAGGATCACGTCATCGTCCTGGACCACTTCGAGTTCTTCATCCGGAAGGTTTTGTTCGGTCATGGTGTTGCCTTTCCCTTGGTTGGCTTATTGATATTTCGTAAGCCTACTGAGTATCACGGGAAGGGGAAACCTTGCCGACGGCGGCCTGCCGCCTAGCGGATGCCGGCCGCCCGCAGCGTTCGGGCCAGCTCGCCCGCGGCCGAGTGGAGGGTTGCCACCGTTTCGGCCAGCACGGCTTCCGTCGCCAGCTCCGTGGGAATCGAGCAGCTGATGGCATCAGTACCCGGAATCCGGTACGGAACCACCACGCTGACGCAGCAGAGGCCCACCGTGTTTTGTTCCCACTCGCGGGAATGGCCCTGTTTGCGGAACGCTTCCAGTTCCAGCTTCAGCGCCGGAAAGTCGGGAACAGTGTTGGGCGTGAGCCGGGCGTAGGGGCCGTCGCCGATCCGCTGGCGTACTTCCGGGTCCGTGTATTCGGCCAGGATGGCCTTCCCCAGTGCGGTGACCTGGGCAGGCAGCTTGCGGCCAACGCGGGAGGAGAGCCGGCGCCGGTCCACTGCCTGGCGGGTGGCGAGGTAGATCACGTCGGACCGGTCCAGGCGGGCGTAGTGGGTGGTGAAGGTGGTGGCGTTGCGGACTTTTTCCAGCACTGCCGAAACGTGCTCCATCACCGGGTCCCGGTCCAGGTACGCGGTCCCGCACAGCAGCGCGTGCGTGCCGATCCGGTAGGCACCTTCAGCGGTCTGCTCAATCCAGTTCAGTTCCACCAGGGTCAGCAGGAGCCAATGCAGGCTGGACCTTGGGTAGCCGGTCAGCTTGAAAATCTCCGCCGTGGTGAGCGGCTTGGGCGCGGCGGCCACCAGCTCCAGAATGGCGATGGTGCGCTCGGCAGACTTGACCAGCTTGACGTCGCCGGCCGTCCCTTGGGTGGTGCCGGGCTGTGTCTCCAGCGGTGTCATCACTACTTCCCCTTCCGCCACAGTCCTGGCCGACGGCACGTCATTTGGCGGCCAGGTGCGGGTAGTTGTCCATGCCCACCCTATGGCCTTCGCTGGCCCAGAAGCCGCCAAGCAGCCCTGCCCACGTGTCCTCCGAAGCCGTATCCACATCTGCTGCGAAGGCCTCGGCATCATCCTGGGGCTCAAATCCGATCCGCCGGCCCGCATCGAGGCTGGCCCAGCCGCGGCTGTTTGCTGATACCGCCCATACCACGTGATGGCCGGGCGCGCCCTGGTCATTCAGCGTGGCCTCCACCAGGCGGAACGAGTCAGCGGGCGAGAGCCATGAGCCCAAAGTGCGGACATTGCCGGGCCTTTCCCCGCCCGTGCCGATGCGGGCGCTGACTACCTTCATGCCGTACTTATCCGCGTACAGGCTGCCAAGCGCCTCCACTGCCGCCTTGCTGACGCCGTAGTACGTGTCGGGGCGGGGTACAAGGACCTCGTCCTTGGCCGCAGCGCCCGTGGGATGGAACCCCACGGCATGGGTGGAGCTGGCCAGCAGGACACGTTCGACGCCGTTGCGCCTCGCCGCTTCCAGGGTCACCTGGGTGCCGGTGATGTTGGTCGCCACCAGTTCCGCCCACGCCTTCTCCCTGTGCAGCCCGCCCAGGTGGATGACTGCAGAGACGCCATCGAGGGCGGCGAGCATAAAGTCCGGATCCGAAACGGAACCCACATGCACGCTCTCCCGCGGGCCAGGCCCGTCAGCTTCGGCCAGGTCCAGCAACCGGACGGTATGGCCTGCGGCTGCAAGGTAGGGCCGGAGCAGGGTCGCCATCATTCCGGCCCCGCCCGTCAGGGCGATGGTGTGGGGGTTGGGTGCTGCAGACAAGATTCCTCCGACGGTTGACAGTCTGTGATTGTGATCATACTCTCATGAAGTACGTTTCACAGGATAACAGCAATTTACATATGTAAAAAGGAGAACCAGCGTGGATTCGAAGAAGATCTCCCGCTCCCGGGCCGCAGTGGCACTGACCATTGCTTCAGCCGCAGTCCTCACGGGCTGTGGAGCTGGCTCGTCCGCTCCGGCCGCCACCGATGACGGCCAGCCCATTGAAGTCTGGGCCCGCGCCGGTACCGATGCCGCCACCACCTATGCAGCACTTTTCAAGGACTTCACCGCCAAGACCGGCGTGCAGGTCAACTTCCAGGGCGTCCCGGACCTGGACCAGCAACTGCAGACGCGGGCCGCGTCCAAGAAGCTTCCGGACATCGTGATTAACGACTCCGCCGCACTGGGCAACTACACGGCGCAGGGCTACCTCAAAACGCTGGACAAGTCCTCCGTTGACGGCAATGACAAGATCGCCGATTCCCTGTGGGACGAGGCCAAGGGCCTGGACGGCGCAACCTACGGCGTCCCGTTCTCCCGCCAGACCATGATCACCGTCATCCGCAAGGACTGGCGTGAAAAGCTGGGCCTGCCCGTCCCCAAGACGCAGGAAGACCTGGCAGCACTTGCTGAAGCCTTTGCCACCCAGGATCCGGACGGCAACGGCCAGGCGGACACCTACGGCATGACGGTTCCCGGTTCCACCGAGCGCGGTTACCTGGGCTGGTGGGCCTCCTCCTACATCTGGCAGGACGGCGGCTCCTACCTCAAGGACGAAGGCGACGGAAAGTTCTCCGCCACGGCCTCCAGCGCAGAAACCCAGAAGGGCGTCACCTGGATCAAGCAGCAGTTCTGCAGCGCCGGCAACACCCAGCCGGGTGCGCTCACTGCCGCCACCAGCACCGCAACCCCCTTCTTCCAGACGGGCAAGACCGGCATCATCCTTACCGGCCCCTACAACCTGGCCGCGTTCGACACCGCTTTGGGCAAGGACACCTACGAGGTCATCGAAGCTCCCAAGGGCTCCGTGGACAACACCGTCCTGGCTGAGGGCGAGAACATCTACGTCACCGCCAGCAACGGCAAGCCGGACCAGACCAAGCAGGTCATCAACTACCTGGTCTCCGCCGACGGCCAGAAGGCCGGTATGACCGGAGGCAAGCAGCCGATCGTCCGCGTTCCGGTGAACGAAGACGTCGACGCCGCCACCGTCTACAACGATCCCCGCTGGGGCCTGGTCCAGGACGCCCTGAAGAACTCCTCCAAGGCATTCCCGTCCGCGATCAACTTTGTCCCCGTCAAGCAGGCAGTGGCCGAGTCCCTGAACAAGATCGTTGCCGACTGCGGCGCCGACAACATCACGTCCGGGCTCAAGGATCTTGACACGGCCATCAACAACGAGCTGACGAGCCAGAACGCCAAATCATGACAGTAACCCCAACGAGGCCTGCGGAAACGCGGGCAGCAACCAAAGGCGGCAAGCAGCTGCCGGTCCGGCGGCGGGGCAACCGCAAGCAGATGCTGGCTATCTGGCTGTTCCTGCTGCCGGCGGCCATCCTGGGCCTGTACTTCAAGTTCATCCCGATGTTCGAAGGGGTCCGGCTGAGCCTGTTCAAGGTCCAGCCGTTCCTCGGCGACGTTTTTGTTGGCTTCGACAACTACGTCAACGTCCTCACGGATGTCCGTTTTATGGACGCCCTGGGCCACACGGTGGTCCTGGGCCTCGCCCAGACCCTGGGCGCCCTGGTGGTGGGCTTCGGCCTGGCCCTCCTGCTGGAGGGCCAGGCACGGTCCCTATGGGTCCTGCGCACCGCGATCTTCCTGCCGGTGGTCACCGCGCTCGCCGTGGTCGGTGAAATCTGGCGGATCCTCTACTTCCCCACCGCCGACGGACCCCTGAATACCATCCTCGGCTGGGTGGGCCTGGAACCGCTGCAGTTCCTGAACGGAACAGACACCGCCCTCTGGTCCATCGCCGTCGTAGGCATCTGGAGCGGCGCCCCGTACAACATGGTGATCATCCTGGCCGGCCTGACCGGAATTGACAGGACGCTCTACGAATCAGCGGGTGTGGACGGTGCCACCATCTGGCAGCGGCTGCGCTACATCACCCTGCCTGCGCTGCGCCCCTCGATCGTGATTGTGCTGACGCTGGCGGCCATCCGCAGCCTCCGTAGCTTCACCGAGGTATACGTGCTGACCGGCGGCGGTCCGGCCGGATCCACCGAAGTCTGGATGACCCGGATGTACTCGCTGGGTTTCCAGCGGAACGACATCGGCGTTGCCTCCGCCGCAGCGGTCCTGCTGCTGGTGGTCACGCTGCTGCTCACCGTGGGCACCCAACTCCTGGCCCGAAGGAAGGCACAACGATGAACCGGTCCAGCACCAAAACCCGACCCAAGCCGCAGGGCAGCCGGCCGTCGTCGTCCTCCCGTTTTGATTCCGCCCTTGGCTGGTCCCCCGGCTTCAGCACCAACATGGTGCTGCGCGTCCTGCTCTGCATCCTGGTGTTCTGCATCTTCGCGCTGCCGTTCGCCGCGATCATCTCCGGCGCCTTCGACCGGAACACCAGCCCCACCGAGATCACCCTGCTGCCCAAAACGTTCACCCTGGCCAACTTCGAAGCTGCGGCGCAGCAGGGACTGTGGGGCTACCTGCTCAACTCCCTGGTTGTTGCCGGCGGCGGGCTGCTGCTCCAGATGACCGTGTCCGTGTTCGCCGCCTACAGCCTGAGCCGGCGGAAGTTCCGCGGCCAGGCCCTGGTAATGCTGCTGGTCCTGCTGACCATGATGCTGCCGGAGGAAGTGATCGGCATCCCGCTGTCCCTGGTACTGGGTGACCTCCCGCTGCTGGGCATCAGCCTGCGCGGCACAGTCCTGGCCGTCATCCTGCCGGTGGGCATCTGGGGTTTCGCCATCTTCATCATGACCGAGTTCATGAAGGAGATCCCGCCGGAGATTGAGGAGGCAGCGCGCCTGGACGGCGTGGGCGAGTTCCGCATGCTGTTCACCATGATCCTGCCGCTGTGCAAGCCGGCCCTGGGCGTCATCGGGATCTTCGGCTTCATGATGGTGTGGGACCAGTACCTGCTTCCCCTCATCGCCGCCAACGATCCCAGCGACTACACCCTGACCGTGGCGCTTTCCGTCCTCCGCAACGACACCACCGTTGGCCCGGGCGTCCTGCTGGCCGGCGCCGTTATGGCCATGATCCCCAGCCTGCTGGTGTACCTCTTCCTGCAGCGCTCCATGATCCGGGGCATCACCTCGGGCGCCACCAAGGGCTAGGACCGCCCGGCCGCCCGCCCCTCCCACGAAAGTAGTTCCATGAAAACCAGCACCACTTTTCCCGCCGCGCCCGCCCCCACCGCGGCGGACCTGAAAATCACCGACATCACCATCACCCCCATCGCCTTCTCCGACCCGCCGCTGTTGAACGCCGTGGGCGTCCACGAGCCCCTGGTCCACCGGGTTGTCATCGAGGTCAGGACGGCCAACGGCCTGCTGGGCCTGGGCGAATGCGCCGGCGGCCAGAGCCGGCTGGAAAACCTTGCAGTGGGCGCCAACGCCATCAAGGGCCTCGGCGTGTTCGACACCTCCATGATGGAACAGCTCATCACCCGGGCGCTGGACCCCAGCCTCTCCTCCTTCGAAAAGGCTGCCGTCTTCTCGGCGTTCGAGGTTGCCGCCCTGGACATCCAGGGCCACGCCACGGGCCGGACCGTCAGCGAACTGCTGGGCGGAACCGTCCGGGACGAGGTCCCCTTCAGCGCCTACCTGTTCTACAAGTGGGCCGAGCACCCGGCACTGGACGGCCGGCCTGCCATCACCGATGAATGGGGTGAGGCCATGGACCCCGCCGGCATTGTCCGGCAGGCGCAGAAAATGATTGCCGAATACGGGTTCAAATCCATCAAGCTCAAGGGCGGCGTGTTCCCGCCCGCGCAGGAAATCGAAGCCATCAAGGCTCTGCGGGAAGCATTCCCGGAGATGCCGCTGCGGCTGGACCCCAACACCGCCTGGACCGTGGAGACCTCGCAGTGGGTGGCCCGGGAAACCGAGGGCCTGCTCGAGTACCTGGAAGACCCCACCCCCGGGCTGGAGGGCATGGGTGAGGTGGCGGCCACCGCCGCCATGCCGCTGGCCACCAATATGTGCGTGGTGGCGTTCGACCACATCAAACGCAGCGTGGAACTGGACTCCGTGCAGGTCATCCTGGGTGACCACCACTACTGGGGCGGCCTCCGGCACACCCGCGAACTGGGCACCCTCTGCCAGACCTTCGGCATAGGATTGTCCATGCACTCCAACTCGCACCTGGGCATCAGCCTGGCCGCCATGGTCCATGTTGCCGCCGCCACGCCCGCCCTGACCTACGCCTGCGATACCCACTACCCGTGGAACGGACACAACGATGTGGTCAAGCCGGGCGCGCTGCGCTTTGTTGACGGCAGCGTGAGCGTCCCCACCGGCACCGGCCTGGGCGTGGAACTGGACCGGGACAAGCTGGCCGAACTCCACCAGCAGTACCTCGACGCCAACATGACCGCCCGGGACGACACCGGCTACATGCAGCGGTTCGTCCCCGAATACACGGCAGACCTCCCCCGGTGGTAACAGCGCCAACGCCACAGGCCACGGGGTACCTCTACCCCTGGGACGTTCTGGGCGATCCGGACGCTGCCGGCTGGCTGGGCAGCGCCGGCGTGGACCGGGTGGCGTTGGCAGCCGCGTACCACTCGGTACGGGCCGGAACCCCGCGGCATCCGGTGCGCCGCGTGGTGGACGCCCGCTCGGCGGCACTCTACGTGCCGGCCGGCGGGGCGTTTACCGGCCAGGCGCTGGTCCCCGGTTCCGCCGCTGAGTGGACCGGGACGGAGGATTCCTTCTCCGAGGCGGCCTCGGTGGTCCGGAGCGCAGGGCTGCCGGTGGATGCCTGGACGGTCCTGACGCATTCGAGCGCTGTGGGCGGCAACAACCCGGACCTCTGCGTCCGGAATGCTTTCGGTGAGGTCTACCGCTACGCGCTTTGCCCGTCGCAGCCGCAGGTCCGCACCTACGCCGCCGCCTTGGTGGCGCAGGTATTGGCGGAGGGCAAGCCGGACGGATTGATCCTCGAGGCCGTTGGGCCACTGGGCTTCGGCCACCAGAACCAGCACGAAAAGACCGACGGCGCGGAGTATTCGCCGTGGGTGCAGGCCCTGCTCTCGCTGTGCTTCTGCGAAGCCTGCCTGGCTGCCTGCGAAGCCCGGGGGCTGCCGGTCCAGGAGTTCCGGAGCCGGGTCCGGCAGGCGGTCCTTGCAGCCGTTGACCCCGAGGCTGCCCCCGGTACCGCCCCCGGTGCCGGGGATTTCCTGCCGCTGCTCGACGTGCGGTGGGACGCCACCGCGGCGCTCCTCGACCAATGCCTCGAAGCTGTCGAAGCGTCCGGCGCCCACCCCCGGATCTCGCTGCACACCTCCCCCGATCCCTGGTCCACGGGCCCCTTTGTCCCCACGGCTGCCCTGCGCCGCAGCAAACTGTGGCCGGAGATGGCCCAGGTGACCGCCGTCGTCGCCTGCTGGGCTGACCTGGAGCAAAGCACTGCCGCCGTGCGGGCGTTGCGCGCCGCCGCGCCGGACGCCCGGATTGGCGCATACGTGCTGGCTTTGCCGCCCAAACCGGCCGACGGCGGCGACCTCGCCACGCAGTGGCAGGCGCTGGTGGAGTCAGGGGCCGCTGAACTGCACGTCTACCACCTTGGCCTGGCGTCCACGCGCCGGCTCCACGCCATCGGAGACGCCCTGGGCGCGATCCGGTGAAAAGCGGGCCGGTGCCGGTCCCCCCTCCGGCACCGCCCTGCCCACCGGTGTCGCTCCCGGCACCTACACTGGTGGCGTGACTCCCGTTCCCTCCCCCGGCCCCATCACCGTGATGGTGCAGTCCGGCCCCGTTGACTGGTGGGTGGTCCTGGCCGGCCTGGGCCCACTGGCCGTCCTGGTGGCAGCCCTCCTTGCCTTTTACATCAACTGGCGCACCCTCAAACAGCGCACTGCCGCGGACCGGACCGCCCTCGAGCAGAAGCGGGAAGCCGACGCGCAGGCGCTGCGGCAGAAAACCGAGGCGGACAGCCGGGCCGAGTGGTGGCGGCGGACGCAGTGGGCGCTGGACCGCGCCCTGGATGATGACCAGGGGACCAAGGCCCTGGGCCTGGCCACCCTGGATGTCCTGGCCCGCAGTGAACTGGCCCGCGAGGAAGAGCTGGAACTGTTCGATATCGCCTGGAAAAATGTGGCGGGTGAAGAGAACGGGGAGGCCGACGGCGGCACACCCGGGATCCCGCGCGTGGACGTTGAGGACAACATGGGCGAGAATGGAACCACGGACATCGGCAGGACCAAGGAGGCTGGACCATGAGCGCTGCATCATCCGAACACCGGTTTATCCACACTCCGCGGAGCGCCGCGGCCAAGCAGGCACCCCGGAAATCCACTCCGGCTGAACACCGCGTCCAGGTGGCAGCGGCCCGGCTCCGGGTCACCCTTGATGAACGGTTGGGCCGGGAAACGCCGGCCAGGACCAAAGCCCTGGCGAAAGAACCCATTTAGCGCCCGGAAACGGCAAAACGCCGCGGACCCCCTTTCGGGGTGACCGCGGCGTTTTTGGCTAACCGGCTAAGCCGGAACCAAGTGCCCTACTCCGGTTCAGTGCCCTACTCCGGTTCGGTTCCCTGCGTCGGGGCCTGGTTCCGGACCACGCCGTTGCCGGTGGCGGCAACGGACTGTGCCGCTGCCGGCGTGGCGGGTTTCGCCGGAGCGCCGGCCGTGGACTGGCCAAAGCCTTTCAACATTTCGATGATGTCGAAACCGGTGGTGTCCTTGAGGAGCTGCGCGGTCTCGTGCACGCCCGCAGAAACGTTCCGGCTGACCTGCCCGGCGCCGTCGTTGGAGATGACGGTCATGTTGCTGATGGCACCCATCGGCGCGGCAATTTCCTTCGCGATGGACGGCAGGACTTCCAGCAGCCTGTTCAGGATGGCGGCCTCGTTGAACTCGCTGTAGGCCTTGGCCTGGGCTTCAATGGCCTCGGCCTCGGCCGTACCGCGAAGGCCAATGACGTCGGCTTCGGCGATGCCCTTGGTTTTGGTCACCTCGGCCTCGGCCAGGCCACGGATCTTGTTGATCTCCGTCTCGGCGTTGCCCTTGGCGGTGTTGGCGGCAGCCAGGGCTTTAGCCTCCACCTCGTTACCGGTGGCGCGCAGCTTGCGGGTTTCCAGCTCAGCGGCGGCCTCCACCTTGGTGGCCTCCGAGATCCGGGTACGGCGCTCAAGGTCTGCCGCCGCCTCGGTTTCCACCTTGTACTTGGCGGCGTCCGCGGGCTTGCGGACCTCGATGTCCAATTCCTTCTCGCGCAGTTCTGCCTGGCGGGCCACCACCTGCTGGTTCTTGAGGATGATGGCTTCCTGCTGGTCCGCCTGGGCCAGCGGGCCCGCAGCGTCGGCTTCGGCCTGCCGCGCGTCCGTTTCCTGCTTCAGCTCAGCACGGCGAAGGGCCAGCTTCTGCTCAGCCTCAGCAGTCTTCTGATCCGCGAGGGCTTTGGCTTCCGCAGCTTCACGCTGGGAGTTCGCCTCCGCGATGCTGGCGTTCCGGGCCACCAGGGCGGCCTCGGGCCGGCCCAGGTTCTTCAGATAGCCGCCGGTGTCATCAACGGACTTGATCTGGAAGGTATCGATGACCAGGCCCTGATTGGTCATCGAGTGCTCGGCTTCCTCCTTGACGGAAGCGGCAAACTGGGCGCGGTCCTTGATGATCGCGTCAACGCTTAGGGTACCCACAATGGAACGCAGGGAGCCCGACAGGGTTTCCTGCGTGTAGTGGTCAATAGCGTCCTGCTGGTCAAGGAAGCGCTGTGCAGCCTTGCGGACGGAGATCTTGTCGCCGCCTACCTTGACCTGCGCAACGCCGGTGAGCTTGAGCTGGATGCCGTTGTTGGAGATCGCCTCGATGGTGACCTCCACCTGGCGCGAGGACAGCGAGATGTGGCTGACGCGTTCGGTGATCGGATTTACGAAGGCCCGGTTGTTGATGATGACGCGGGACTGGTCGTCCGACGTTTCATTTGTAGTGTTTGGATCGCTTTTGCCGGTAATCAGCATGGCCTCGTTGGGCTTGGCGAACCGGATGCTTTTTGTGTAGAACGTAAATCCTGCGATGAGCAGCAACAGGACTGCTCCTCCGGCGATCAACAGGACCGCCAGGGTTCCCCCAATAATCATTTTTCCCCTTATCAAATGTCAGGTGCCATTCCACCCTACGTGCCGCCGGCGGGCGGGCGGAATGCTTTGTGGCTTTCCACTGCGGTCCACCGGTTAGGGCCGGGGCCGCATCAGCGGTGGATTCAGCACCGCCCGGGTGGGCTGGCCAGGTGCCGGACGGGCTGCGTCCACCAACCGGAACAGGGCCGCTGGCCGCCCGGTATCCCCGGTTGTCATCCGGCCCGTGTCTTCGAGGAAGCCAGCTGTTCCGGTGGCCTTCCGGTGGAAATTCCGGGGATCAAGCCTGGTTCCCCAGACGGCCTCATAGACCCCCCGGAGCTGGGCCACCGTGAATTCCTCGCCGCAAAACACTGCAGCCAACGGCGAGTATTCGATTTTCGATTTGGCCCGCTCGAGGGCGTCCACCAGAATCTGTCGGTGGTCGAAGGCCAGGTCCAGGCTTTCGAGGGCCTGGTCCACCGGATACCAGCCGGCGTGTTCGGCGTCGCTGCCGGCGGCAAGGACCGGAAAGTTGGGCGCGAGCAGGAGGTGGGCCACGGTGAGAACATCGCCGCGGGGGTCCCGGCCGCCGGGGCCGTAGCTGCCCAACTGTTCCAGGTGGCCCGGCATGCGCGCCACTCCGGTTTCCTCGGCCAGTTCCCGGGCCGCTGCGCCCACCAGGTCCTCGCCGGGAAGAACAAAGCCGCCCGGCAGGGCAAGGGACCCCCGGAAGGGTTCAATCAGCCGGGTGATCAGCAGGACATTGAGCCGCTCATTCACCACGGTGAGGGCAACAACGTCGACAGTAACCGGGAAGCGTGCCGGCGCGGAGGATTCGCTCATGCCTCCATCCTAAATAGTTATCGTCAGGTTGACAATAAGGCCCGACGGCAGTTAGCGTTTCCTTATCGTCAAGTTGACGAGATTCCGAGCGAGGAGAACATCATGGCCAGCATCAAGCGCTACCCCTGGATCAGCCACTTCCTGGGCAGCCCCACGGGTTACGTGGTGCACCTGCAGAAGGGAACCGTCCGGCACCAGGGTGTGGGCCAGGCCTTCTGGTACCGCCCGGCCAACTCGGTGCTCAGCGAGGTACCTGTGGACGACCAGGAACTGCCCACCCTCTTCCACGCCATCACGCGGGACCACCAGGATGTGAGCATCCAGGCCAACGTGACGTACCGCTTCATCGATCCAGTCGCCGTCTCCAGCCGGCTCGACTTCGGGCTGCAGCCGGCAGGGTCCGGCCCGGCAACGGGAAAGGAGCAGGTGGCCACCATCATTGGCCAGCTCTGCCAGAGCCACGCGATCGACCAGATCGCCACCACCACGCTCGCCGAAGCCCTGGCACGTGGCGTCAGCCAGCTCCGCGCTGTCCTCACCGAGGCGCTCCGGGGCGACGCCCGGCTGCAGTCGACTGGTATCGAGATTTTGGGCGTGCAGGTTTTGGCTGTACGGCCGGAGTCGGATGTTGAGCGGGCGCTGCAGACGCCCGTGCGCGAACAGCTCCAGGCCGAAGCGGACCGGGCCGTGTACGAAAGGCGGGCGGTCGCCGTCGAACGCGAACGGACCATTTCCGAGAACGAGATGGCCAGCCAGATTGAACTGGCCACCCGGCGCGAGCACCTGGTGGCGCAGGAAGGTGCCAATGCCCGGCGTGCGGCCGAGGAGAAGGCGGCGGCCGGCCTGATCGACGCACGGGCCCTGGCCGAACGGCAAACCATCAGCACGGATGCGGAGGCGAACCAGATCCGGCGGGTGGGTGAAGCCGCGGCGGCCCGGGAGGCGGCCACCATGGAGGTATACCAGGGGATGGACCAGGCCACGCTATTGGCCCTGGCACTGCGTGAGGCTGCGGGGTCGCTGCCCAACATCGGGAACCTGACCATCACGCCTGACCTGCTCAGCGGCGCACTGGCCGGGCTGTTCAAGGAGCCTGCTGGTGCAGCTCCGGCAACCATCACCAAGTAGGGGCATCCCATGGCGACACCGCGTTTGGTCATAGTCCACCGCCGCACCGAACTGCAGGAACTGCTGGACCGGCACGCCACCCGGGGGCAGGCTGAGTTCTTCCTCCGCACGCGGGGCCGCAGCATCTCCGATGTCCAGGGCCGGCACGACCGGATCGCCGCCGCCCTGGTTGCGGTCCGGGCTGCGATTCCGGCCGAATGGCGCCAGGCTGAGGTGGAGCGGGCGGACCTGAGCCGGTTCCTGCTGACGGCAGAGGACGTTATCGCCGTGGTGGGGCAGGACGGGCTGGTGGCCAACACGGCCAAGTACCTGTCAGGCCAGCCGGTGATCGGCATCGACCCGGAGCCGGGCGCAAACCCCGGGATCCTGGTGCGGCACTCCCCCGAAGCCGCCGCCGCGCTGCTGGGCAGGATTTCCGAAGCCGGGGCTCCGGGGCTGGCCTGCCTGGACCTGGCCACCGTGACGGCACGGCTCGACGACGGGCAGGAAATCTCGGCGTTGAACGAGGTCTTCATCGGCCACGCGTCCCACCAATCGGCCCGCTACCAGCTGTCGACGCCGGATGGCCGGACCGAGCGGCAGTCCTCCTCCGGCCTGATTGTTTCCACCGGGACCGGAGCCACGGGCTGGTGCGCCTCGATTGCCGGGGACCGCGGCGGGCGTTCTTTGCCGGCCCCGACGGACCCTGCACTCGCGTGGTTTGTCCGGGAAGCCTGGCCCTCCCCCATCACGGGAGCCTCACTCACCGAAGGTGTTTTGGTGGCCGGCGAATCGCTGCGGATCACCGTGGCGTCGGACCAGCTGGTGGTTTTCGGCGACGGGATGGAAACCGACCGGCTGACCGCGTCCTGGGGGCAGGAAATCACTGTGGTTCTGGGCGGCAGGCCGCTGCGGCTGGTGGCTTAGAAGGCTCGTTTGAATGCTTTCAAGGTCCCACAGATTGTCGTAGGGTGCTGGGATAATTCAGGTATGGAAAGGCC
>NZ_LFQH01000052.1:0-51126 GCF_001238605.1 Arthrobacter sp. ZBG10
CCGTTCCCGCCGGCACCAGCATTGGCGTCTGCCCCGGGCCCGCCCGTCTGCTCGAGGGCACCCAAGCCGGCACCGACCCCCAGTTCAGCCCCGAATCCGCCACCGCGGCCACCACCGTCACGGGAGTGGTCCTGGGGTCAGCCGGCGTGCTTCCTGCCAGCCGGCTGTCCCGCCTCGACGGGGCCACCGCCGTCGAAATTGCCAAGGAGCCAGGCGTACCCGCCAAGGACAGCGCCCCTCAGGAAACCCTTGCGGGCATCGTCGCCGGCCGTGCCACGGACCAGGCCTCCGTGCTCCAGGCCGACCCCGTCGCAAACCAGAAGGCATCGGCGGCTGCTGCCCTGAAGTTCTCCGCAACTGACGGTGACCTTCGCGGCATGGCCGCCACCAACTGCCAGCAGCCAGCCAATGACCAGTGGCTGGCCGGAGCGCGGACCACCGTAGGGCGGACATCCGTCCTGGTGCTCTCCAACGCGTCCACCACGCCGGCCACTGTCAGCCTTGAACTTTTTGGTGCCTCGGGCCAGATCCAGGCCCCGGGCAGCCGCGGCCTCCTCGTGGCGCCGGGAGCCACGCGTTCGGTCATCCTTGCCGGCCTGGCCCCATCCGAAGAACAGCTCAGCGTCCACGTCCGCAGCGCGGGCGGACCTGTGGCCGCCGTCATCCAGCAAAGTGTCCTCCGGGGACTTACCCCCGGCGGCGTCGATTTCATCGCACCCGGAGCCGCACCGTCCACACGCCAGGTCATGACCGGCGTCGACATCCAGGCCCCCGCAGCAGTCACAGCGATGACCGGAAAATCCGGCTACGACGACGCCGGCCCCGCCCTTCAGCTCACAGTGCCCGGCCCTTCAGATGCCGTGGTGGAGATCAGCCTGTACGGGCGGGACGGCCAGAAGGCACTGCCCGACGGCGGCGTGGTCACCGCCAAGGCCGGCGCCGTCACCGAGGTGCCGCTCGCCGGCGTCCCGGCCGGCCAATACACGGTTGCTGCATCCTCGGATGTCTCCTTTGTGGCCGCGGCGCGGATGAGCCGGGGCGTCGACGCAGAGAAGGAATCAGACGTGGCCTGGGCGCCGTCAGGTGTCCGGCTCGGCAGCCAGCACGTCGTGCCCGTGCCGCTGGGCGGCGTCCGGCAACTGGTATTCGGGGCCCTCGACGCGCGCGCCAGCATCACCTACGCCGCTGTCACGTCGGACGGCAAGGTCCGGGCCCCGGCAACGGCGGACATTGCCGGCGGCACCACCGCGGCCATCACCATTCCGGAGAAGACCGACGGCGCCGACGTTGTGGGCTACGTTGTCTCCGCTTCCGGGGATGCCGCGTACGGGGCGTTGCTGCTGCAGCAGGATGGCCGGAACGACATTTCGTCGCTGGCCTTTATGCCGGCGGCAGCCGGCCAGGAAAGCGTTCCGGTGGCACTGGGCTACTGACCCAGGCTGCCGGGGGCCGGCGCGGCTCAGTAGCGGCGCCGGTACACCGGGTCCAGGGTTTCCGGTGCCACGCCCAGCATCTCCGCGGTGTACTCCACCACCACATCATGGACCAGGTCCTGCAGTTCGTCGGAGCTCGCGGTGCCCTGCTCCACCACCCGCCGGTACACGGTGATCATGGGGCCGTCGTCGGCCGTGGCCGGCGCGGACGCGCCCATGGGCACGGCGGAAGCTGCGGCCGCCAACTGCTCAAGGTTGGGCGGAATCTCATCCACCCCGAAACGGACACCGTCCAGGGTTTTCCCCCAGATGTCGTGCAAACGCTGCGCCGATTCCATCACCATGTCATCAAAGCGGTCCGAGCGGGTGCGGTAGCCGGGGTGGGCGGGAAGCATCACCTCGCCGCGCAGGCCACGCCCGTGGCGGTTACGGCGGCGGGCAGTGAAGCCGCGGCCTGCTGATCCGGTGCCCGGATCCCTGTGGGCTTCCGGGTCAGCCAACCGGACCGTAAATGCTGATTCCTGGTTCGATGACTGCATACATTGACTGTAAACCCGGCACCTGGATTACGCGACAGGATCGCCGGAGCAGCCCGATGCGCGCGGCCGCGCGCCAATGCGCGGGTTCCGGCTGCCGGCCCGGTAGTCTGGGCTGTCGTGGGAGCTATCCGTCAGTGTTCAAGATCCGCCTGCCGCCAGTCAGCGGTGGCGACGCTGACCTACGTCTACGCGGATTCCACCGCGGTCCTCGGGCCCCTGGCCACCTACGCCGAACCCCACTGCTATGACCTGTGCAGCCAGCACGCCGACTCCCTGACCGTTCCCCGGGGCTGGGAAGTACTCCGTCTGGCCATGCCCACCACACCGCAGCAGCCAGGCCCCGACGACCTGCTCGCCCTGGCCGACGCCGTCCGCGAGGCGGCAGCCCAGCCTTCCCCGCAGCAGCGGCCTTCCGCCCAGCGTGGCCCCCACACGGCACTGGAAGCTCCGGCAGGAACCGAGGGAACCCGCAGGGGCCACCTGCGCGTCCTCCGGGAACCGTCCTGAGGCGCGGCGGGCGGTAGGCTGGACGCTGTACGTCAGTCCGCTACCGGCGCGAGCGCGCCCGCCAGGGAGCATGAACAAATGCCAAAGATCAGTCCCGAGCTGTTGTCAGTCCTGCGTTGCCCCGTGACCGGCTCACCCCTGGTCCAGGAGGGCGAGGAACTGGTGGCCACCAACGCCGGGGAAGCCGGCGCTGCGCCGCGCTACGCCATCCAGGACGGCATCCCGCTGCTCCTGCCGCCGGAACTGCTCGCAGCAGCCACCAGGGCCGGCTCGGACCAGCACGATCCCGCCGGCACCGCCGCGCCGTAGCGCGGAACCAGCACATCAGATCCAGAATTAAGGACCACTATGACTTTTGATTACAAGGTTGCCGACATTTCCCTGGCAGAGGCCGGACGGCACCAGATCCGCCTCGCAGAACACGAAATGCCGGGCCTGATGTCCCTGCGCGAGGAATTCGGTCCCACCCAGCCGCTCAAGGGCGCCCGGATCGCCGGTTCCCTCCACATGACCGTGCAGACGGCTGTGCTGATCGAGACCCTGACCGCCCTCGGCGCCGAAGTCCGCTGGGCCTCCTGCAACATCTTCTCCACCCAGGACGAGGCCGCCGCCGCCGTCGTTGTGGGCACGGGCACCGTGGACCAGCCCGCCGGCGTCCCGGTCTTCGCCTGGAAGGGTGAGTCGCTGGAGGAGTACTGGTGGACGGCAGAGCAGATCCTCACCTGGCCCGGTGCGGACACAAACCCGGACCTCGGACCCAACATGATCCTGGATGACGGCGGCGACGCCACCATGCTGGTGCACAAGGGCGTTGAGTTCGAAGCCGCAGGCGCTGTCCCCGCCGCGGACGCCAATGACTCCGACGAGCACGTCATCTTCCTGGACGTCATCCGCCGTTCCCTCGCCGCCGACCCGCAGAAGTGGGGCCGCATCGCCGGCACGATCAAGGGCGTCAGCGAGGAAACCACCACGGGCGTGCTGCGCCTCTACCAGCTCGCTGCGCAGGGCAAGCTCCTCTTCCCGGCCATCAACGTCAACGACTCGGTCACCAAGAGCAAGTTCGACAACAAATACGGCATCCGGCACTCCCTCCCGGACGGCATCAACCGCGCCACGGACGTGCTGATGGGCGGCAAGGTCGCCGTCGTCTGCGGCTACGGCGACGTGGGCAAGGGCGCGGCAGAGGCCCTCCGCGGCCAGGGTTCACGCGTAATCGTCACCGAGATTGACCCCATCTGTGCACTGCAGGCGGCAATGGACGGGTACCAGGTGGCAAAACTGGAGTCCGTCCTGGCCCTCGGTGACATCTTCATCACCACCACCGGCAACAAGGACGTCATCATGGCCGACCATATGGCGGGCATGAAAAACAAAGCCATCGTGGGCAACATCGGCCACTTCGACAATGAAATCGACATGGCCGGCCTGGCCCGGATCCCCGGCGTCAAAAAGGTCGAAATCAAGCCGCAGGTCCACGAATGGGTCCTTTCGGAAGGCACGGACTCCGAGCGGTCCATCATTGTCCTGTCCGAGGGCCGCCTGCTTAACCTCGGCAACGCCACGGGCCACCCGTCGTTCGTTATGAGCAACTCCTTCGCGAACCAGACCATCGCCCAGATCGAGCTGTGGACCAAGAAGGACCAGCCGGCCGACGAGCGCGAATACGAAAACCAGGTCTATGTCCTGCCCAAGATCCTGGACGAAAAGGTGGCCCGCCTCCACCTGGACGCCCTGGGCGTGGAGCTGACCGAACTGTCCAAGGACCAGGCCGAATACCTGGACATCGACGCCGCAGGCCCGTACAAGCCCGAGCACTACCGCTACTGACGGCCCGGGCACCGGCGGTCCCGCCGCCGGTGCCCGGCGAAGCCGTGCCACCAGGAACCCGGGTGCCCGCTGGCACCCGGGTTCCTTGCAACCACCTAGAATCGATGTATGGAGCCTGATACCAAGCCCCGCCGCAAGGGCAACGTCAAGAAGATTCTGGTGGTGGCCACCGTGTGCCTGCTCGCCGCCGCCGGCGGTGTGTTTGCTGCCGTAGCGCCGGGACTCGCCGGGACCCCGCTGGAGTCAGAGGCCGGCTCCGCAGCCCGGACGTCCCCCGGAATCGCCGCCCCCGTCATCACGCCCGTGAGCGTTGACGCGGCACCGGCCAACGGCGCCAAGCAGGTCAATCCGGCGGCCCCGGTGTCCCTCAAGGTTGACCACGGGACCATCGAACGGGTCTCCCTGACCAGCACCGGCGGCGAGGCGGTGGACGGCAGCATCGATCCGGCCGGCACCTCCTGGGCGGCAACCGGGGCGTTGAAGTTCAACACCGACTACAGCTACACGTACGTCCTCAAGGACAGTGCCGGCCGCGAAACGAGCACCACCCGGTCCTTCGCCACGGTTTCCAGCTCCCACGAGGCGGACGCCGCCATCTACCCGCTGGACGGCATGAAAGTCGGCGTCGGGCAACCCCTGCAGGTCACCTTCAGCGAACCCGTCCTGAACCGGGACGCCGTGGAAAAGGCCATCACCGTGACCAGCAGCGCTGGCCAGGTGGGCGCCTTCCACTGGTACAGCGACACCATGGTGCGGTACCGGGCCGAGACGTTCTGGGCTGCCAACTCCACCGTGTCCATGGACATGAAGCTATTCGGCGTCGACCTGGGCAACGGACAGATCGCCAATTTCAACAAAAGAATGAGCATCGCCATCGGTGACAAAAAAGTGGCCGTCGCGGATGCCACCGCGCACACGTTCACCTTGAGCGTGAACGACCAGCCGGTCAAGACCCTGCCGGTCAGCATGGGGGACAAGCGCTTCCCTTCGGCCCGCGGGTTCGGCGTCCTGATGGAGAAGAAACGATATGACCACTTCCGGGCGGCAAGCATCGGCCTCAAGCCAGGGGACCCCGCCTACTACGGCGAGGAGGACGTGGAGTACACCATCCGGCTCACCCTCAGCGGCGCGTACCTGCACCAGGCCCTGGATTCCGCCTTCCCCTTTATCGGGAACACCAACGTTTCGCACGGCTGCATCGGGTTCCTTCCCGACGGCGCCGCCTGGGTCTTCGAGAACCTCGGAACCGGTGACGTCGTCCAGATCATCAACACCGAAGGTGACTACGCCGCGAACGACGACGGTTTCGGCGACTGGAACATCCCGTGGGCCGAGTACGACAACTGACCTCAGCCGGTGAAGGGCAGCCGCTGCAGCCTTTCACCCACGTCCGCGTTGCGCCGGCGCGACCGGGTCAGCCGGATGAGCTCGCGTTGACGGCGTTCGGCCACAACGGCTGACAGGTAGTCCTCCGGGCCCGTGCCCGGCGGCGGGGGCGGGGCAACATACGCGGCCAGTTCCGTGGCGATCGACGCTGCCAGGCCCGCCCGGGACAGGGGCGCCATCCGGCCCGCCTGCCGCAGGAACTGGGCGGCGCGCCGGACGGTGGCATCAGGCAGCCGGCCGATATCCGCCGACTCCACCCAGGCCCGCAGCCAGGGGGGGACAAAGATCGGCACTGCCCGTTCCACCGGAACACGGCTGCGGACCGCGTACGTGCCCGCCATCAGGTCACCGAGGCGCCGGGACTTGTCGTTGAACAAGGACACGGCCAACGCCAGGCCGCCCAAAGTCAGGTAGATTTCCAGGAATCCCGTCAGGCCGCGGATGACTGCATGCCGGAACCGGATGGCTCCGCCGTCCTCGCGGACCACACGCAACCCGGTGGCCAGTTTTCCCAGCGAACTGCCCCGGCTCAGCGTTTCCACCGCCACCGGGACCACCACAAGGCAAAACACCACGCTGCACAGGACCAGGGCACGCTCAGCAGCCTCGTCCAGGTCCCCGCCGGCCGATGTCAGGCCGATCAGGATGGCCACCAGCAGCACACCGTGGCAGGCCACATCAATGAACAGGCCCAGGGCCCGGCCGCCAAAGGACGCGGGCCGCAGTTCCAGGACCACTGCCTCGCCGGTGATGATGGAGCTCACGCGGATGTTTCCTTCCGGGGGTGCGCGGTCCGGCGGGACGCCGGCCGGAACGTTGCGGACACTCAGAGTCTAGCGGCGGGAAGGTTAGGCTGGTCCCGTGGATATGGATGCCTTCTCGGCAGTGCACTCGGACAAGTGGTCGCGGCTGCATGGGCTGGCGCATAAACCCAGGTTGACCGGGCCCGAGGCTGATGAGCTCCTGGCCCTGTACCAGTCCACGTCCTCCCACCTGTCCCTCATCAGGTCGCTGGCGCCCGAGAGCGGGCTTTCCGCTTCCCTGTCCGCCACCCTGGCCCAGGCCCGGACGCGGTTTACCGGCGCCAGGAGCAACCCGATGGCCGACATTGCCAGGTTTTTTGTCGCTGCCCTGCCGGCGGCCCTGTACCGGATTTCCTGGCTGACCCTTGCCTGCGGCACCGCGTTCGTCCTGGTCGCCGCAGCCTTCGCCGTGTGGATCGGCACCAACCCGGACATGCTGCGGGCGGTTGCCTCGGAAGCCGAGGCGGCGCAGTACGTCAACAACGACTTCATCGATTACTACTCCGAGAACCCGGCGGCGTCCTTCGCAGGCGCCGTATGGACCAACAACGCCTGGATCTCCGCCCAGGCCGTAGCCCTGGGCATCACCGGATTCTGGGTGCCCATGATCCTGTTCAGCAATGCGCAGTCGGTTGGGGTGGCGGCCGGGATGTTTGTTGCCGCCGGCAAGCCGGATGTGTTTTTCAGCTACATCCTGCCGCACGGAATGATGGAGCTCACTGCCGTGTTTGTGGCCTGTGCTGCGGGGCTCCGGATTTTCTGGGCCATGGTGTCCCCGGGCCGGCAGACCCGCGGCAGGGCCGTGGCCCGGGAAGGCCGGTCCCTGATCACGGTGGCGCTGGGTCTGGTGCTGGTGCTGTTCGTCTCGGGGCTGGTGGAGGGTTTTGTTACCCCCTCACCGCTGCCCGTCTGGGCGAAACTGGGCATCGGCGCCTCCGTGCTGGCGGCCTACTGGACCTATGTCCTGGTGTGGGGGCGGCGCGCCTTCCTGGCCGGGGAACGCGGTGACCTGCGCAGCGAGGACGCAGGCTATACGGAAATCGCTGCCTGAATCGTTGTAATCCGTGCGGGGTGGTTTCTCGCCCTGCCAACAGGGCGGACGGTAGGCTCGGGTGCAGAAACAGGCGCCAGCGGACCCCAGCGCGGCGCGGAAACCGACGGAAGAGACGCTGCTGTGAAAGACGAAACACCGGCCCGCGCCAAAAGCGCCGATCCTCAGCAGGAACCCCACCTGGACACCTCAGGCGACACCGACGAGCCCGCGTTCTCCTGGCTTTCCCCGGCCGAACCCACCGGCAACAAGAAGCCGGCCACGGGCAAGCCGGCCACGGGCCCCTCGGCTGCAGCCAAGCCAGGTCAGACCACAAGCGGTACCGCGGCTGCGGCCAAGCCAGGTCAGACCACAACCGGTACCGCGGCTGCGGGAACAGCGGCTGCAACCGCCGCCGGCGCCACACCCGTCACACCCGTCACACCCAGCCAGCCGGACAGCAGGGCCGGCCGGAAAGCCGCTGCTGCCGCCGTCGAGCCCTCCGGCGCTGATCCGTCGGCGCGCGGCACCTCTCCGGTGTTCAAGGAACCCCTGCCCACCTCGGCACTCCAGGTCCGGCCGCCGGACGAGGAAGTGGAACGCCGCAACGCCCAGCGCGAAAGTGCCGCCAACGCGAAGCCGGTCCTGCCGCGCGTGATGCAGGTGCTGCTGGCCGTGTTCTACCCCCTGACGCTCCTGATCCTCGCTGTCCGCGCCGTCACCAGCCCGCTGTTCCTCTGGGTGGAGTACAACCGGCCCGGCTTCCCGGGCGACGGTTACGGGTTCAGCACCGACGACAGGATGACCTACGGTTCCTACGCCGTGGACTACCTGAGCAACTGGTCCGGCCCCCGCTACCTGGGTGACCTGATGCACCGCAGCGGAGACAAATTGTTCAAGGACGGCGAAGTCAGCCACATGGCCGACGTCAAGGTGGTGATCCTGTCCACGTTCGGCGCGGGCGTGCTGCTGCTGGTGCTGGCCCTGGTCGCCATCCTCTACCTGCGTAAACGCAGCAACGGCGGCGTCCGGCGCGCGCTTTTCGCCGGTTCCCTCGCCACGCTGGCCCTGATCCTGGGGCTGGGCACCCTGGCCGCACTGGGCTGGCAGCAGTTCTTCACCGAGTTTCACCGGATCTTCTTCGCGGCCGGCACCTGGACGTTCAGCCTGGACGACACCCTGATCCGCCTCTTCCCGGGGCAGTTCTGGATCGACGCCGGCATTGTGATCGGTGCGTTGGTGCTGGTGGCAGCAGTAGTGACCCTTGTCTTGACGTGGCCCACCCGCCGGCGCCGCGGCCTGGCACCCAACGAGTCAACGGCCACTGCCAATCAGGCGTAAAGCCGCGCCACCTCAGCCGCGAAACCACTGACGACGGCGGCCCGCTTCAGTTTCAGGGACGGCGTCAGGTGGCCCGATTCGACGGTGAAATCGGCGTCCAGGAGCGCGAACGAGCGGATGGACTCGGCCGTGGACACCAGCTGGTTTGCCTGGTCCACCGCCTCCTGCACGGCCGCCCGGATGGCCGGGTCCGTGCAGGCCCGGGCCACAGTCAACGGCGGCAGCCCTCGCTCCGAGCACCAATTGGCCAGCCCTTCGGGGTCAAGCGTCACCAGGGCCGCCACAAAAGGCCTTCCGTCGCCCACCACCACCGCATGGGCTACCAGCGGATGCGCGCGCACTTTTTCCTCCAGGGGACCCGGGGCCACGTTTTTACCACCGGCCGTGACCAGGAGGTCCTTCTTGCGGCCCGTGATGGTCAGGAATCCGTCGTCGTCCAGCCCACCCAGGTCGCCGGTCCGGAAAAAGCCGTCCACAAAGGCGTCCGCATTGGCCTGCGGGTTGGCGTGATAGCCCCGGAAAACGCCAATGCCCTTGACCAGGATCTCGCCGTCCGCCGCCACCCGGATGGTGGTCCCTGGGATGGGGATGCCCACCGTGCCTACGCGCGTCATGCCGGGCGTGTTCGCGGTGCAGGGCGCCGTGGTTTCGGTCAGGCCGTACCCCTCGAGGACCGGGATTCCGGCGCCGCGGAAAAAGTGGGCATCGTCGGGGGCCAGGGCGCTGGCGCCGGAGACCGTAAAGGCCACCTGCCCACCCAGGGCGGCGCGGAGCTTCGGGTACACCAGCCTGTCGAAGAGCCGGTGCCTGGCGCGGCACAGCAGGCCCGGCCCGGTCCCTTGGCCCCGGCCCTGCCTGTCCAGTTCGCGGGAATAGTCGATCGCGGTGGCTGCCGCGGCACCAAACAGGCGGGCCTTGCCACCCACGGCAGCTTTGTGGGTGGCGCCGGCCCGGACCTTTTCGAAGATGCGGGGGACCACCAGCAGGAAGGTGGGGCGGAAGGTTTCCAGGTCCGCCAAAAGTTGGGCAGCTCCCGGCGTGTGGCCCAGGGTGGCGCCGGCACTGAGGCACACCACCTGCACGGCACGGGCCAGGACATGGGCCAGCGGAAGGAACATCAGGGTCCGTGCCTGGTCCTGCAGCAGCACCTCGGGGAGGAACGCCACAATGTTCCTGGCCACCAGGGCGAAGTTGCCGTGCGTAATCTCACAGCCCTTTGGCTTGCCCGTGGTCCCCGACGTGTAGACCAGCGACGCCAGGTCGGCCAGGCCCGCCCTGGTGCGGTGCCGCTCCAGCTCAGTGTCGGCCACGCCCGCCCCCGCAGCGGCGAGGCTGGCCAGGTTGGGGGCCTCGCCGTCGTAATCCATCCGGACCACCCCCACCAGGCGGTCCCGCAGCCGGTCCGAACCGGCCAGGACCCCGCCCACCAGGTCCGCCAGGGCGCTGGTGCCGGCGAACACACGGCGGACTCCGGCGTCCTCGAGGATCCACTCGACCTGGCCCGGTGCGGAGGTTTCATAGATGGGGACGGTCACGCCGCCGGCGAACCAGATGGCGAAGTCAACAACTGTCCACTCATAGGAGGTGGCGGACATCACCGCCACGGCATCGCCGGTCTCCAGGCCGCCGGCCACCAGGCCCTTGGCCAGCGCCCGGACTTCCTGGAGGAACGCCCGGGCCGGCACGTCCACCCAGCCGTTGGGGCCCTTCCGGCGGTACAGCGCGTGCGCCGGGTTGGCCGCATGCCGCTCCAGCAGCAGGTCCGTGACGTTGCTGCCGGCGTCAAGCTCAACCAGCAGAGCTGTGCTTGCTTCCCTCACAGCCGGCCTCCGTTCCGCTGCCACCGCCCCGGCAGGGGCGCCGATGGGTCGTTCCTGCCATCCTGCCCTAGATCCAGGACGGCATCCACATGCGGACCTTCCACGCGTCGTAGGGGATGGTCTCCGCCGCCCACACCGGGTAGAAGAAGGCGGAAAGCAACACCGCAGCCGCAAGGAATACCACCACCACATACAGCCCTGAACGGCGGCGCCACGGCGGGTCGGCGGGCCTGCCCAGGACCAGTCCCAGGCAGTAGACCAGGGCCAGGACCAGAAACGGCTCGAAGGAGACCGCATAGAAGTAGAACATGGTCCGCTCGGGGTACATGAACCACGGCAGGTACCCCGCGGCCATGCCTGCCAGCACCGCGCCGGCGCGCCAGTCCCGCCGCCCGGCCCACCAGAAAAGGAGCACCACCAGGGAGGCCGCGGCCGTCCACCAGATCAGCGGATTGCCAACGGAGAGGATGGCTGAGGTGCACTTGGCCACATCGCACGCCCCGGTGCCCTGCGGCGGGGATTCGTAGAAGAACGATGTGGGCCGGCCCATCACCAGCCAGCTCCAGGCGCTTGCCTCATACGGGTGTTCCGAGCCCAGCCCCTGATGGAACTTGTACGCCTCAAGATGGTAGTGGGCCAGGGACCGGAGGGGGCCCGGCAGCCAGCCCCATTCCGTGGACGGGTTGGCCTGGGCCCAGTTACGGAAGTAGGCGTCCCGGGAGGCGAACCAGCCGGCCCACGTGGCGGTGTAGACAGCGCCGGCCACGGGCACCATGCTGAGGAACGCCGGCAGGCCGTCCTTGATGATTCCGGCGCTGATCCAGCCGCGGATGCCCGCCACCCGACGGGCGCTGAGGTCCCACAGGACCGTCAGCAGACCGAACCCGGCCAGGAAAAACAGCCCGGACCATTTGGTGCCCACGGCCAGGCCCAGGCAGACACCGGCTGCGATGCGCCACCAGCGGATCCCCAGCCAGGGTCCGGACAGCAGCACGGCCGACGCAGGCAGTCCACCCTGCGCCGTCGCCGCCGTGCCCAGCCGGGCAGCGAGCCGGCGCCGGCCATCGTCACGGTCCATCAGCAGGGCACCGAAGGCCGCCAGGACCCAAAACATCAAGAAGATGTCCAGCAGCGATGTCCGGGACATCACCAGGTGGTGGCCGTCAACGGCCAGGAGCAGCCCTGCCGCGCCTGCCAGCGGCAGGGACCGGAACAGCTTGAGGGCGACCAGGGAAATCAGCAGCACCGAGAGGGTGCCTGTCAGGGCGGCCGCAAACCGCCACCCGAACGGATTTTCGGGCCCGAAAAGCCGCATGCCGGCAGCGATCATCCATTTGCCCACCGGCGGGTGGACCACGTATTCGGGGGTGTCCAGCAGGATGGCCGGGTTGCCGGCGTTGAACGAATCGTTGGCCTTGTCCGGCCAGCTGCGCTCATAGCCGCTGACCAGGTAGGAGTAGGCGTCCTTGACGTAGTAGGTTTCGTCGAAAACCAGCTTGTGCGGCTCGCCCAGCCGGACAAAACGGAGCACGCCGGCCACCGTAGTGGTGAGTACCGGGACCAGGACAAACCACAGTCGCAGCGACGGCGGATAATCCCGCCAGCTGCGGATGCTGCCCAGCAGCCGGGCCTGCAGCGCTTCGGCTGTGAACGCCACGGCGGGCCGGGCCACCCACGGCCGGCGGGCTTGGTGTCCGGGAGAGGCGGCCGGTGCGGCATCGCCGGCTCCTGCCGGCCGGGTGGAGGTCTGCGTCACGGGCCCCATGCTACCTTTTGCAGCTGGCAGTCCGCCGCGGCAGTAGGCTTGGGGCGTGGAACCTAACCCCAGCACCCGCCCGGATTCCGGCACGCCAACCGTGGGACGCATCGTGCTTGCGGCCACCCCGATCGGAAACACCGGTGATGCCTCGGCCCGGTTGGTGGAGCTCCTGGGCACGGCTGACATCGTGGCTGCCGAAGACACCCGCCGCCTGCACCGGCTGGTCCAGGGCCTTGGCGTTACCGTGACCGGCCGCGTCATCAGCTACCACGAGCATAATGAGGCGGCCAAAACCGGGGAACTGCTGGACCAGGTCCGGGCGGGAAGCACCCTGTTGATGGTTACCGACGCCGGCATGCCCGCCGTGTCCGATCCGGGCTTCCGCCTGGTTGCGGGAGCGGTTGCCGCCGGACTCACGGTCACCGCCGCGCCGGGACCCTCCGCAGTGCTGACCGCGCTGGCCTTGTCCGGCCTGCCCACCGACAGGTTCTGCTTCGAGGGTTTCCTGCCCCGGAAGGCCGGCGAACGGGCGTCCCGGCTGGCGGACCTCGCCGCGGAACGCCGCACCATGGTGTTCTTCGAGGCCCCGCACCGGCTGGAGGTTATGCTCCGGGCCCTTCGCGAACGGTTCGGCCCCGACCGGCCCATCGCCGTCTGCCGTGAACTGACCAAAACCTACGAGGAAGTCATCCGGGGAACGCTGGGCGAGCTCCTGCTGTGGGCGGAGGGCAATGAGGTCCGCGGCGAGATCGCGGTGGTGCTCGGCGGTGCCCCGGAGCAGGCAGCCGGAACACCGGAGGATCATGTTGCCGCAGTCAACGAGCTGATGGCCCAGGGCATCCGGCTCAAGGAGGCTGTGGCGGCAGTCGCCGAAGACGTCAGGGTCAGCAAGCGGGAACTTTATTCGGCAGTCCTCGCCGCCCGCTGAGCTCGGCCCCCCTGCCGCCGCGGCACGGCCCTGCGGTTGTGCAGGTGCACAGCCGGATCGGCATTTGGCAGTGCGTGCAGGCGTAGACCCGGACGAAACCGCGGCAGTAGGGTGACTGTTAATCAGCCCAATGAGCCCGGTCACTTCCGGCCGCGCCCGTGGGTTGCAACAACCCCTACTGACGAGGGAGTCATCGTGACTGTCACTGCACTGCCGGCCGTAACCGCCGAGCGCGAAAGCAGCCTTCTGGCCTCGGTTCCCACCGGCCTGCTGATCAACGGCGAGTGGCGTGCCGCCGCTTCGGGCAAGACGTTCGACGTCGAGGATCCGGCAACGGGAAAGGTCCTGCTGAGCCTCGCCGACGCCGGCGCCGAAGACGGTGCCGCCGCCCTGGACGCTGCCGCCGCGGCACAGGAATCGTGGGCCAAGGTCCCGCCGCGCGAACGAGGCGAGATTCTGCGCCGGGCCTTCGACCTGGTGACCGAACGCGCAGAAGATTTCGCCCTGCTGATGACCCTGGAAATGGGCAAGCCGCTGGCCGAGGCCCGCGGTGAGGTCACCTACGGCGCCGAGTTCCTGCGCTGGTTCTCCGAAGAGGCAGTGCGCGCCTTTGGCCGCTACTCCGTTTCCCCGGACGGCAAGTCCCGGCTGCTGGTCACCAAAAAGCCGGTAGGCCCCTGCCTGCTGATCACGCCCTGGAACTTCCCGCTGGCCATGGCCACCCGCAAGATCGCCCCGGCCGTGGCCGCCGGCTGCACCATGGTCCTGAAGTCGGCGAATCTCACCCCGCTGACTTCCCAGCTGTTCGCCGCCGTGATGATGGAAGCCGGGCTGCCGGCCGGCGTCCTGAACGTCATCCCCACCTCCACCGCCGGGGCCACCACCGGTCCGCTGATCAAGGACTCCCGGCTGCGGAAGCTGTCCTTCACCGGTTCCACAGAGGTGGGCCGCCGGCTGCTGTCCGATGCTTCCGAAACTGTCCTGCGGACCTCCATGGAGCTCGGCGGCAACGCCCCGTTCCTGGTCTTCGAAGACGCCGACATCGACGCTGCCGTAGCAGGGGCCATGCTGGCCAAGCTGCG
Organism: Arthrobacter sp. ZBG10; assembly: GCF_001238605.1. Taxonomy (NCBI): domain Bacteria; kingdom Bacillati; phylum Actinomycetota; class Actinomycetes; order Micrococcales; family Micrococcaceae; genus Arthrobacter; species Arthrobacter sp. ZBG10. Next base: position 14,456 of record NZ_LFQH01000052.1, read on the forward strand.
GAACATGGGTGAGGCCTGCACGGCCGCCAACCGCTTCATTGTCCACGAATCCGTCGCCGCGGAATTCGCGGAAAAGTTCGCCGCCAAGATGAAGGACATGACCACGGCCCGGGGCACCGAACCCGAATCGAAGGTTGGCCCGCTGATCGACGCCAAGAGCCGCGACAAAGTCCACGAGCTGGTCTCGGATGCCGTCGCCGCCGGCGCCACCGCAGTCCTGGGCGGCAGCCCGGTGGAGGGCCCCGGCTACTTCTACCAGCCCACCATCCTGTCCGGCGTCACCGAAGGTACCCGGATCCTGGCCGAGGAAATCTTCGGACCCGTCGCACCGATCATCACTTTCAGCACCGAGGATGATGCTGTCCGGCTGGCCAACAACACCGAATACGGGCTGGTGGCCTACGTCTTCACCAAGGACCTCAACCGCGGCATCCGGATGGGTGAACGGCTTGAAACCGGCATGCTGGGCCTGAACGCCGGCGTTATTTCCAACGCAGCGGCACCCTTCGGCGGCGTCAAGCAGTCCGGCCTTGGCCGCGAAGGCGGCCTCGAAGGCATCGAGGAGTACCTCTACACGCAGTACATCGGCATCGCAGACCCCTACGCCGGCTAACCCGGCTGGCCCGGCAAAGTCTTGCCGGGCTACCGCAGGCCGCCGCGTGCTCTCCGCCAGGAGCGTGCGGCGGCCTGTGCTGTTCCCCGGACACCCCGGCCCACGGCCCTGAAGGGTGCGCCGGTGAGGAATCCGAGCCGCCGCATCACCGACGGCGGGACCCAGGTGGCGATGAAACGGCCCGGACCGCCGGCATTGGCCCGGAGGGCCGCCTGGAGCGCGTCGATGTGGTCCCGCGGGCTGGCCGGGTCCGCCGGCCCGGCAGGCTCCGGATTTGCAGCCTCTGGATTTGTGGCCTCCTGATTGGCCGGGCCCAAACCTGCAGCCTCCGGCGGGCCGTACTGGTTCCGCTCGTAACCTGTGGTCAGCGCGGCAGCAGCCAGGTGCGCCGCGCGGTCCATCCCGTCCGGTTCGCCCAGCAGGGAACGGCGGAGCCGTGCGGAGTACGCACGCGGGGTCTCACTGGGCCCGGGCGGCAGGCCGTAGTCCGTGCCAAGGTCCGCCAGCTCGGCCCAGGCCAGGGGAGCAGCGGCAGTTGCGTTGCGGGGCCGGAGCCGGCGGGCCCGGATTCCGGTCCGCAGCAGGAACGGCGAGGCCAGCAGCAGGCCGCCGGCCAGGACACCACCGGCGCCCAGCAGCCAAGGCAGCAGGCGGGGACCGGCGTCGGCCGTTCCGTTGTCCTGCGGGACCGGAGCCGCGGAAACGCTGGGGGCCGGGGAAGGGACCTGGCCCGGTTCGGGAAGGAGGTCATCGTTGTTGTCCAGCGAATCGGCCGTCCCCGGCGCCGACGCCTCGGTGGCGTAGGTGGGAACGACGCCCCGGGACGGGGTGGGCTCAAACGGGACCCAGCCGAGGCCCTGGAAGTACAGCTCGGGCCAGGCGTGCGCGTCGCGGCCATCCACCTCGTATTCGGACAGCGGGCCCTGCCCTGCCACGGGCACCGTTTCACCGGTCAGCCGGCCGGGCGCGTAGCCCACGGCGATACGGCTGGGGATGCCCTGGAGCCGGGCCATCACCGCCATAGCGGAGGCGTAGTGGACGCAGTATCCGCTCTTCTGCTCCAGGAAGTCCGCCAGCACCGAGAGCCCGTTGCCGTCGTAGCCGCCCTGGACAGGGGACTGGAGGGAATAAGTGAAATCCGCGGACCGCAAATATTTCTGGATGGCCATCGCCTTTTGGTACTGCGTTCCGGCAGCGCCGGCCACGGTCTCGGCGGTGCTGCGGACACTGGCGGGGACATTCCCCGGAACTCTGGTGAAAGTGTCGGAAATGTCCTGCGCGGGACCCGTGGACCGGGCCAGGAGCGCCGGGGTCAGGGCAGGAGCGGACGAGGTGACGATGTAGTCCTGACGCCGGGATGTGGTGTCGGTGCCCTTGATGCTGAGCGTTGCTGGGTCCCACGTCCACTGGCCGTTCAGGCCCCGCACCGTCTCGGGGGCATAAGGCGCCGGCAGGTAGTTGCTGCTGAGTGAGCCGGTGTCGATGGCTGTCACCTGGCGTTGCTGCGCATCGGCCAGGACCTGGTAGCCGGGATCAATCGGGCCGGCCAGCCGTATCCGGGACTCATTCCGGTCATCCGGGCCCCAGGAATCGCCGTCAAAATTTTCCACGGTGACCGTGCGGAGATACAGCGGGGACGTGGCGTTGGTGGCATAGGTGATGCGTCCGGTGCCGTCAGGGGTCCGCAGGCTGTTGCCCAGCGTAATCATGGGGTTCAGGCCGGTGGAGGTGCCCCACGGGTTGAGCCTTGAGCCCTGCGGGAACGTACCCTGGTCGAAACCGGGGATGACGGCGGGAACCAGCAGGGCAGCCACCAGCGCCACGGAGCCGGTGAGGGCAGCACGGCGCAGGTGTCCCGTGCTGCCGGCGGCGTCTGTCTGCGTACCAAATCCGGGTGCAAACCACTGGCTGCAACCCAAAATCAGCAAGTACCCGGCCACGGTGGCAACAAACCCCCAGAAACCGACGCTTTGCGGCTTGATCATGGCAGGGACCACCAGCAGCGCCAGCAGGGCAGCGCCCGTGGCTGCAGGCATGCCCAGCGGCACCGCGAGGGCATCCACCAGGATCACCGTGAGGCCCAGCACGGCGCACACAACCATCACAATGCCCGCATTGGGCGCCACGGGCGCCGTTTCCGACAGCACTGTTTCGCTGGCGCGCCCGATCAGCCGGTCGAGTTCGCCGAAGGTGGCGCCGCCGGGAATGACACCGAGGATGCTGGAACTGCGGAAGAACGTGAGCGTCAGGATGCCGCCGAGGGCCAGGAACCCGCCGAACGTCACCAGCAACGGCTGGGCGCGCAGCCCGCGGAGCGCTGCCAGCGTGAAGCTGACCACGAGGACCGTGGTCAGGACGGGAAGATACCAGTTCCAGCCCCGGAGCACACCGTTAAGGGACAGCGCGGCGCCGCAGACAGCCAGCGCAACGGCTGCTGCCATGGCCCACGGAAAAAGGCCCACCCTGGCGCGGCGGGGTGCGGCGCCCGCCCCGTTGTCCTGCTGCTGGCCCTGTCCCGGGGTCCGCGGTGGCGCCAGCGTCATCTGGCCACCCCCGCCCCGCGCCGGACCTCAGCCGCAGGGGTGGCGGCAACGGCGTCGTCCCCGTCGAAGCCTGCCCACGCCGAAGCAACCGGGACGGCGGGGGCCACAGCTACAGCACGCCAGCCACCCTGGCGGAGGACCTCGAGAACGTCTGCCTGGTCGCCAGGCTTCTCAGCCACCACCAGGGCGAACGCGTTGGTGCCGTACCCGGCGGCCGGAGCAAGGGCCAGGGCTTCCTCTGCGGAGATCCGGCCCAGCACGGCGATCAGCGGCCCGCGCATCCGGTGGGCGGAAAGCTTGTCCATCAACTGGTCATCAAACGGGGCCGGACCTGCGTCCTGGCCGCCTCGGGGGTCAGTGCGGTTCGCGAAGTCCCACAAAGAGCCATCACGGGCGTGGCCGGAGCCGGACAGGGCGATGGCGGCGAGGCTTTCGGCGATCGACTGCAGACCGGCGCTGCCGGTGAACTCCTCGGCAGCGGGATCCGGCGCAGACGGTGAGTGCAGGAACGCCGGCTCGCCCCTGGGGTCCAGCAGGCGCAGCACATAGTTGCGTTCGGTGAGGTGCGCGGCGATGGACATCGCCGCCACCACCGCCCACTCGAAGGTGTCGCTGGTAGGCATCGACTGCCCGCCCCTGGCCTGCTGCCGGGCCTGCTTCGCTGCGGGGGACGGCCCGGTACTGCCGGCGAAGGCGCCGAACCGGTGGTCGAGGATCAAGGTGGCCTCCGGTGTGGTGACCGATTCCTCCTGCCGCACCATCAACGCCCCGTGCCGGGCCGTGGCAGCCCAATGGACCCTGCGCATGGGGTCGCCGTGCCGGTATTCGCGGGTCATAACGTCATCGTCGCTGGGGTTGGCCCGGATCCGGGTGGCCGTGATGCCGTCGTTACCGCGCGCCCCGGCCAGTCCTGTCAGGGGCAGCACCACGGCGGCCGGCGTGACCGTGAGGATGTCGCCGTCGTCAATGGCCTGCCGGTGCGTGGACAGGCCGAAGGGGTCCGAGAACTCGGCCATGACCGGACCTATCCGGAACTGGCCGCGTTGGGCCGAGCGGAGGTGGTATTCGTACCGGCTGGTGCCGCCGGCAGCTGACCGGGCGGGGAACCGGAACATGGGGGACTCACCGAACCGGGAAGGCAGCCGTTCCTCCATGGTGGCCCGGCCGCTGCCGGGATCCTTCCGCGCCACCGCCAGCCGGACGGTGGCGGGCGCAGAGGTTTCCACAGGGGACGGATGAAACTCGCGGTAGACCTGGAACCTGGGCTTGACCAGCCGGATCCCTGCCAGCGAGATAAAAGGCAGGACCAGCAACAGGATGCCCAGGGTCAGCAGGTCCCGGCGGCCCATAACGAAGGCTGCCCCAAGGGCCACCCCGCCCGCTGCCAGCATGCCCCAGCCCCGGGGGGTCAGGAGATGTCGGGGAAACCGGTCCAGCAGCGCCATCTGAGCCGCCGCCTAGCGGTTCCTGCCCAGGCCGGAGGCTGGGGCACTCCGGGCCGGCCGCGTCCCGGGCTGTCCCGCGGAAGCATGCGTGACAGGGAGCCGCTGCAGGATGCCCTGCAGCACGGTATGCGCCGTTTCGCCGGCACCGGCAGCCTTCCTGTCCAGGAGGATACGGTGGGCCAGCACAGCTTCCGCCACCTGCAGCACATCGTCCGGGAGGACAAAGCCGCGCCCGTCAAGCGCTGCCGTGGCCTTCGCCGCCCGGAGCAGCTGCAGCATGGACCGGGGGCTGGCGCCCAGCCGGAGCAGCGGGCTTTCCCGGGTGGCCCGGCCCACGGACACGGTGTACTCCTTGACGGCCTGGGACACGTAGACGTCCTGCACGGTGGTAATCATGGCGGCGACCTCGGCGGTGGTGACCACCGGCGTGACCTTGGCCAGGGGAGAGGCGGACTGATGGGTTTCCAGCATCTGGATTTCCGCGTCCATGTCCGGATAGCCCATGGAGATCCGGGCCATAAAGCGGTCACGCTGGGCCTCGGGAAGAGGGTAGGTGCCCTCCATCTCGATGGGATTCTGCGTGGCCACCACCATAAAGGGCTCGTCGAGCTTGTAGGAGTGCCCGTCCACGGTGACCTGGTGCTCCTCCATGCATTCCAGGAGCGCCGACTGGGTCTTGGCGGAGGCCCTGTTGATTTCGTCGCCGATCACGATGTTGGCGAAGACTGCCCCGGGCCGGAACTCAAACAACCGGGATGACTGGTTGTAGATGGAGACACCGGTGACGTCAGAGGGCAGCAGGTCCGGGGTGAACTGGATCCGGTTGACGCTGCAGTCGATGCTCCTGGCCAGCGTTTTGGCCAGGAGGGTCTTCCCCACTCCGGGGACATCCTCGACCAGCAGGTGGCCCTGGGCCAGCAGCACCGTCAGGGCAAGCCGGGCGGCGTCCGATTTGCCGTCGATCACTGTATTGACCGTCGTGAGGATGCGCTGCGCGGCAGCGTGGAACGCCGCGTCGTCCAGCGCCGCAGGCCGGTGCCCGTTCAGGGCGCTGACAGAGCCCGCCAGGCCCGCCGGATTGCGGTTCGCAGCGGTTCCATCGGCAGTGCGTCGGTGGGATTCCATCGGCAACCTTTCAGCCCAGGGGTTCGCCCGGACGGGACAGCAAGCCTGCCTTCGCCCGTCGGTGGGCGTTCGCATCTGTTCGTCCCAGACTACTAACACAACTGCCGCGGTAGACAGAGAGTTCCGACAAAAAATACCTGCCGTTCCGGCCGCTAGGCTGGGACGATGTGCACTCCGCAGACCCCCGCCGCCTACCTGGACCCCGCCGCAGGGACGGCAGCCGAAGCCCAGGGCTCCACAAAACGCGGGTTTCCGCCCGCTCCCGAGCCGCTGCCGGTGCCGGTGATGGACAACCACACGCACCTGGACTTTCCGGACGGGCCGGCTCCGGTGGGGGTGCGGGCAGCCATGGACGCAGCCGCGGCCGTGGGCGTGCAGGGCGCCGTCCAGGTGGGCTGCGACCTGGAATCGTCGCGGTTCACGGTGCAGGCGGTGGAACTGGACCGCCGGCTGCTTGGCGCAGTGGCGCTGCATCCCAACGACGCCCCGCTGTACGCCGGCCGCGGCGAACTCGAAAGTGCGCTCGCGGAAATCGAGCAACTGGCAGCCCATCCCAGGATCCGCGCCATCGGCGAGACCGGACTGGACTTCTACCGTACCGAGGGCGCGGGGCTGGCCGCCCAGCGGCACTCGTTCCGGCGGCACATCGACATTGCCAAGCGCCTGGACCTCACCCTGCAGATCCACGACCGGGATGCCCACAACGACGTGGTGCAGGTACTGGAAGAGGAAGGCGCCCCGGAGCGCGTGGTCTTCCATTGCTTCTCCGGCGATGCGGACCTGGCCAGGATCTGCAACCGGAAAGGCTGGTTCATGTCCTTCGCCGGCACTCTGACCTTCAAAAACGCGGACAACCTGCGTGCAGCGCTCGCGGTGGCTGATCCCGGCCTTGTCATGGTGGAAACGGATGCCCCGTTCCTCACTCCGCATCCACACCGGGGGCGCCCCAACGCGAGCTACATGGTGCCTTACACGGTCCGGGCGATGGCCGGTTTGACAGGAACCGACCTGGCCCGGCTCTGCACCGAGATCAGCGAAAATACCGTGCGGGCCTACGGATCCTGGACCTAGGAAGGGCCTGTCCAGCATCCATTCAGGAATACCAGGTATGCAGATTTGTTGGCTGGTTTATAACGCTACGGTTACAGTGGAAAGATATTAGCCGGGGTCGGGGAAGGCCACCGGGTAAATCATTTTTCCTTCCATGACTGGCTGCGCGGGCTTCCGCCCGCGCCAATCGGGCCTGGAATGTGGCGGCGCGACGGTGCCCGGACTGCCTGTATTCCAGGTGGTTCCGGGCATTTTATTGCGTTTTTCCCCGTGCCCGGATGGACCGAGAGTTACGGGCAATCGTGGTCAAGTACTTCACATCAGACGGCAAGTTGAGCGTCGTCAAGGTTGGTGCACAGGTTCTGGTGCTGTGCGCGCTGGTTGCGGGGCTCGTAGCCTTCGTTGGAAATAACAAAACGGTCACGCTGAATGTTGACGGAAAAGTCAGTTCGGTGCAGACCTTCGGCGGCACTGTGGGCCAGGTGGTCAAGGGCGCCGACTTCGACCTCAAGTCCACCGACCGGATCTCCCCCGACGTCGACTCGTCGGTCCGCAACGGTACCGTCATCAACGTGAACCAGGCCAAGGAAGTCAAGGTCAGCCTGGACGGTTCCGAGCAGACGGTCAACACCACCGCGCAGGACGTGGCCGGCCTCGTGACCGAACTCGGCGTCGCCAGCGCCTCCTCGGTGTCAGCCCCCAAGGACGCCCAGCTGGCACTCGCAGGCTCCTACGTGTCCATCTCCACGCCGAAGAGCGTCAGCATCGTCGCGGACGGTAAAGCCTCCGCCACCACCACCACTGCCGCAACCGTGGGCACCGTCCTGGACGACGCCGGCCTGACCCTTGGTGAGAACGACCGCACCTCCCAGCCGGCCAACGCCCCCGTGGTCAACAACATGGTGATCAAGGTTTCCCGCGTTGACACCAGCCAGACCGCCGTCACCAGCGAAGAGATTCCCTTCGAGTCCGTCACAGCCGAGGACGCCAACGTCCTGGTGGGCGAGAAGACCGTGACCCAGGCCGGAGTGGCCGGCAAGAACGAAAAGACCTTCAAACTGGTCCTGGTGGACGGCCGCGAAGCGTCCCGCACCCTGGCTTCCGAGACTGTGGCCGTCCAGCCCGTCACGGAGCAGATCACCGTGGGTACCAAGCCCAAGCCGGTGCCCCAGGCAGCGCCTGCACCCGCAGCTGCTGCGGGCGGCAGCAACACCGGAGCCGCAGCTCCCGGCATGATGAACGAAGGTATGTGGGACCGGATCGCCCAGTGTGAATCCACCGGCAACTGGAGCATCAACTCGGGCAACGGCTACTACGGCGGCCTCCAGTTCGACGTCCGGACCTGGATCGGCTCCGGCGGCGGCGCCTACGCCCCCAACGCCAGCCTGGCCACCAAGGCCCAGCAGATCGACATCGCCAACCGCGTCTATGCGCAGCGCGGCCTCCAGCCGTGGGGCTGCGGCTGGGCCGCCGGCGGATAGCCAGGCACCCCCGCCAGCAGGCGAACAGCAGCCGGCCCCGGTACCCACCGGGGCCGGCTGCTGCCGTTAACGGGGCAGGTCCGCGGCGCCGCCCGGGATAGGATACTCAGGTGACTGAACCGATCCCCGCCGCGCCCGCACCCCTGTTCGGTGCCACCGACATCCGCAGGCTGGCGGAGGAAATCGGGATCAGGCCCACCAAAACCCTGGGCCAGAACTTCGTCATCGATGGCAATACGATCCGCCGGATCGTGACAGCTGCCGGCGTGGGCCCGGCGGAAACGGTCCTGGAAGTCGGGCCCGGGCTCGGGTCGCTGACCCTGGGCCTCCTCGACGCCGCCGCGGCCGTGGTCGCCGTCGAAATCGATCCCGTCCTGGCAGCCAAACTTCCCGAAACGGTGGCGCAGTGGCGTCCCGCCGCGGCCGGCTCCTTCCATCTGGTCCACGCCGACGCCATGAAGGTGACGGAACTGCCCGTCCAGCCCACCGCGCTGGTGGCAAACCTGCCCTACAACGTTGCCGTCCCCGTGGTGCTGCACCTGCTCCAGCATTTCCCCAGCCTGCAGCACGGGCTGGTTATGGTCCAGGATGAGGTGGCGGACCGGCTGGCTGCGGGCCCCGGGTCCAAAACCTACGGCGTGCCGTCCGTCAAGGCCGCCTGGTACAGCCGGATGCGCAAGGCCGGCGTGATCGGCATGAACGTCTTCTGGCCGGCACCCAAGATCCACTCAGGGCTGGTCGCCTTCACCCGGCACGAGCCGCCCGCCACCACTGCCACCCGCGAACAGGTCTTCGCCGTCGTCGATGCTGCCTTCGCCCAGCGCCGCAAGACCCTCCGGGCTGCCCTGGCCGGCTGGGCCGGCGGCGCGCCCGAAGCCGAACGCTGCCTGGTGGCTGCCGGCGTGGACCCCACAGCAAGGGGCGAGGTCATCGACGTCGCCGCGTTCGCAAGGATCGCGGAAGCCAAGGCGGCCCGGTCATGAACGCCCTCCCCGGGCGGTTCCCGGCCCGCACCGTGAGGGTCAAGGCGCCCGGGAAAATCAACGTATCCCTCAACGTCGGTCCGCTCCGGGACGACGGCTACCACTCGGTGGCCAGCGTCTACCTGGCAGTGTCCCTCTACGAGGAAGTGGCCGCCACCAGCACCGAATGCCCCGGGATCACCGTCAGCCTCAGCCCGGAAAGCTCCCTGGACCTGGACGCCGTTGACATTCCGCTCGACGCCGGCAACCTCGCCTACCGGGCGGCCGCCATCATGGCGGACGTTTCCGAACATGCCACCGGCGTGCACCTGGAGATTACCAAACGGGTCCCCGTGGCCGGTGGCATGGGCGGTGGCTCCGCAGACGCCGCCGCGACCCTCCTTGCCTGCGATGCGCTGTGGAACAGCGGACTCTCCCGCGAGGAACTCGCGCACCTCGCGGCCGAACTCGGCGCGGACGTACCGTTCTCGCTCCTGGGCGGCACGGCCGTGGGCCTTGGCCTCGGCGACCAGCTCTCACCCGCGCTGGCCAAGGCCCAGACACACTGGGTCCTGGTGGCCGCCGACTACGGCCTGGCCACCCCTGACGTCTACCGCACCCTGGACCGGCTGCGCGCCGACGAGGGCATCGTGGCCGCCGAGCCCACCGGCGTCGACCCGGGAATCCTCACCGCCCTGCGGGGAGGGGACGCCGACGCCCTGAGCCGGGTCCTCATCAACGACCTGCAACGCGCCGCGATCGACCTGGCCCCGGCCCTGCGCGATACGCTGGGACTCGGCGAATCGCACGGAGCGATCGCCGGCCTTGTGTCCGGTTCGGGCCCCACCGTGGCACTGCTCGCCGATGACCCCCTCGCGGCGGAAGCGCTGGCCACGGATCTTCGACGCTACGGCCACGCGGCCCTTGCAGTGCACGGCCCCGTCCCCGGGGCCCGCATCATTTCCGACACCCTTTTGTAGATCTTCAGCCCCGCAGCAGAAAGCAGTTCCCTTTGGCACACCTTCTTGGCGGCGAGAACCTGAGTGTTTCGTTCGCAACCCGTACCGTCCTGGACGGCATCACCATCGGCCTCGAGGAAGGGGACCGGATCGGCATGGTGGGCCGCAACGGCGACGGGAAGTCCACCCTGATGCGCCTGCTGGCCGGCAGGTCCACCCCGGACTCCGGCCGCGTCACCAAACGCAGCGAGGTCAACGTGGGCTACCTTGACCAGAGCGACGTGCTGGACGGAGACCTCACCGTGGGCGCTGCCATCGTGGGGGACCAGGCGGACTACGAGTGGGCCCGGAACCCGCAGATCCGCGAAATCATGGGGGGCCTGGTCTCGGACGTGGACTGGCACGCCAACGTCCACGCCCTCTCCGGTGGCCAGAAGCGGCGGGTGGCCCTGGCCAAGCTGCTGATCGAGGACCACGACGTCATCATGCTCGACGAGCCCACCAACCACCTGGACGTGGAGGGCGTCGCCTGGCTTTCCCGACACCTCAAAACCCGGTGGCGGGCCAACCAGGGCGCGTTCCTGGTGGTCACCCACGACCGCTGGTTCCTCGACGAAGTCTGCAACAAGACCTGGGAAGTCCACGACGGGATCATCGACCCGTTCGACGGCGGCTACGCGGCCTACGTGCTGGCCCGCGCAGAGCGTGACCGAAGCGCCTCCGTTGTGGAGAGCAAGCGCCAGCAGCTGGTCAAAAAGGAGCTGGCCTGGCTGCGGCGCGGCGCCCCCGCCCGGACCGCCAAGCCCAAGTTCCGGATCGAGGCCGCCAACGCCCTGATCGCCGACGTCCCCGAACCCCGCGATTCCATGGCGCTGAGCAAGATGGCCACCGCCCGCCAGGGCAAGGACGTGCTGGACCTCGAACACGTGTCCCTGGACCTCCTGGACGGCGATGGAGCCAAACTCTTCGACAACATCACCCTCCGGCTCGCCCCCGGCGAACGCCTGGGACTGGTGGGCGTCAACGGTGCCGGCAAAACCACGCTGCTCAAACTGCTCAACGGCGAAATCCAGCCCACTTCGGGCAACGTCAAGCGTGGCAAAACGGTGGTCAGCGCCGTCCTGACCCAGGAAGTCAAGGAGCTCGACGACGTCTCCGACCTGCGCGTCATCGAGGTCATTGAGCGGGAAAAGCGCTCCTTCGACGTGGGCGGCAAGGAATTCACCGCCGGCCAGCTGGTGGAACAGCTTGGCTTCACCAACCAGAAGCAGTGGACCCAGGTCAAGGACCTTTCCGGCGGCGAGCGGCGCCGGCTGCAGCTCCTGCGGCTCCTGGTGGGCGAACCGAACGTCCTGATGCTTGATGAGCCCACCAATGACCTCGACACCGACACCCTTGCCGCCGTCGAGGACGTCCTGGATGGCTGGCCGGGAACGCTGGTGGTGGTCAGCCACGACCGCTACCTGCTCGAACGCGTCACCGACCACCAGATGGCGCTCCTGGGTGACGGGAAGATCCGCGCGTTGCCGCGCGGGGTGGACCAGTACCTGGAACTGCGCGAATCGGCACTCGCCGGCTCCACCGTGACCGGCGGCGGCAACCCCGTGACCGGTGCGTCCGGGTCCGCCGCACCTGCCGCCCCGGGCCGCTCGGAAGCCGAGAAGCGGGATGCCCGGAAAGCCAAAAACCGGATCGAACGGCAGCTGGGCAAGCTGGAGCAGCAGGAAAAGAAGATCCACGACGAAATGGTCAAGGCCACTGCGGCGAACGACTTCGACGCGATGGGCGACTTGAACAGGAAGCTCAAGGACCTTGCCGGGGACCGCGAAGGCATTGAACTTGAATGGCTCGAAGCGCTGGAGGTCCTGGGGGAGTAGGCCCGGCGCCTACCCTTCGCTGCGGAGCTCCGGGTCCTTCTGCAGGCCGGTCAGGCCGTTCCAGGCAAGGTTCACCAGGTGCGCGGCGACGGTGTGTTTGTCCGGCTGGCGGCTGTCCTGCCACCACTGGCCGGTCATCGCCACCATGCCCACCAGCATCTGCGCGTACATGGCGCCGTCCCGGCCGCTGAAGCCGCGGCGGGAAAACTCGTCGGACAGGATGTGCTCCACCCGGGCCGTGACGTGGGAGAGCAGGGTGGAGAACGCGCCTTCGGGCTGGGACGGAGGCGCGTCCCGCATCAGGATCCGGAAGCCGTCGGTCCGGTCCTCGATGTACGTCAGCAGGGCCAGGGCGGCGCGTTCCACCAGGACGCGGGGCTTGGCTTCCTGGGTGAGGGCGTCGTTGATGGCTGCCAGCAGGATCCGGAACTCGAAGTCCACCACCTGCGTGTACAGGCCTTCCTTGGAGCCGAAGTGCTCGTAGATCACCGGTTTGGACACGCCCGCGCACGCAGCGATTTCCTCGATGGTGGTGCCGTCCAGTCCACGGGCGGCGAAGAGCCCACGCCCGACGCCGATCAGCTGGGTCCGGCGCTGCAGGCCGGTCATTCGCGTCCGGGGCGGGTTGTTGCTCACATTTCCATCATGCACCACCGCCCGGCACCGGGATTCCAGTCCTCCCCGCGGCACCCGCTCCGGGCCGTGTCGCGCACCGCCCCCGACCCATGGCAAAATAGGGACTTGTGCCCGGGCCTTGCGCCTACGGCATGGTCCGCCCTGGTGTAATGGCAGCACCCCGGCCTTTGGAGCCGTGGAGTATAGGTTCGAATCCTATGGGCGGAACTGCTTGACGAGATCGTTCAGCAGGATGGCCTTCGGGCGCCGCGCCGCCTGGTCGGCCGGCCCCCGGGCCAGCAACCAACGAGGAGAGCCCGTACGTGACTTCTGAGAATGCCGGCCCAGCCGCCGTAATCGTTCTGGCGGCAGGCGCCGGCACCCGGATGAAATCCCGTACCCCGAAGATCCTGCACGAAATCGGCGGCCTGTCCATGGTGGGTCACGCCCTCAACGCGGCACGCAGCATCAGCCCGCGCCGGCTCGCTGTGGTGGTCCGCCACGAGCGTGACCTGGTGGCCGGCCACCTCACCGGCCTGGACCCGGAAGCGCTGATCGTGGACCAGGACGAGGTCCCCGGAACCGGCCGCGCCGTGGAAGCCGCCGTTCAGGCGCTGGACGGACAGCAGCGCCTGGCCGGCACCGTGGTTGTGACCTACGGCGACGTCCCGCTCCTGACCGGATCCCTGCTCGCCGAACTGGTGGCCACGCACGAACGCGACGGCAACGCCGTCACCGTGCTGACCGCGGTCCTGGCCGACGCCGCCGGCTACGGCCGGATCCTGCGCGCCGCCGACGGGACCGTCACCGGGATCCGGGAGCACAAGGACGCGTCAGCGGACGAGCTTTTGATCCGTGAGGTCAATTCGGGCATCTACGCCTTCGACGCCGCCGTGCTCCGCGACGCGCTGGGCCACGTGACCACCAACAACGCCCAGGGTGAAAAATACCTGACCGACGTGCTGGGCCTGGCCCGTGAAGCCGGCGGCAGGGTCGCAGCGGTGGCCACCACCGACCGCTGGCAGGTTGAAGGCGCCAACGACCGGGTCCAGCTGTCGGCGCTCGGCGCTGAACTGAACCGCCGCACCGTCGAAGCCTGGATGCGGGCCGGGGTCACTGTTGTTGACCCGGCGACCACCTGGATCGACCCGTCCGTAACGCTCGACGAGGACGTCCGGATCCTGCCCAACACCCAGCTGCACGGCCGCACCCATGTGGCGCGCGACGCCGTCGTGGGCCCCGATACCACCCTGACGGACGTCACCATCGGCGAGGGCGCCACGGTGACCCGCACCCACGGTTCCGGTGCCGTGATCGGCGCGGGCGCCGCCGTCGGGCCCTTCACCTATGTGCGGCCCGGTACCGTCCTTGGCGAGACCGGCAAAATCGGTGCCTTCTACGAAACCAAAAACGTGACGATCGGGCGCGGCTCCAAACTGTCGCACCTCGGCTACGCGGGCGACGCCGAAATCGGCGAGGACACCAACATCGGCTGCGGCAACATCACCGCCAATTACGACGGCGAAAAGAAGCACCGCACGGTGATCGGCTCGGGCGTCCGGACAGGTTCCAACACCGTCTTTGTTGCCCCCGTCACGGTAGGCGACGGCGCGTACAGCGGCGCCGGCGCCGTGATCCGCAAGGACGTCCCCGCCGGCGCGCTGGTGCTCAGCGTCGCTGCGCAGCGCAACGCCGAAGGCTGGGTGCCCGCCAACCGGCCCGGAACGCGCTCCGCCGAACTGGCCCAGGCGGCCACCCCAGATACCTCCACCACCCCGGCATCTACAGAAGAGGGCAAGTAATAATGAGCGAAATTACGGCGCACGGCGAGAAGAAGCTGGTGCTCGCCACCGGGCGGGCCCACCCGGAGCTGGCGCGGGAAATCGCCCAGGAGCTTGGCACCGAACTGCTGCCCATCGACGCCTACGACTTCGCCAACGGCGAGATCTACGTCCGGGCAGGTGAGAGCGTCCGCGGCACCGACGCGTTTGTCATCCAGGCCCACCCGGCCCCGCTGAACAACCACCTGATGGAACAGCTGATCATGATCGATTCGCTGAAGCGGGCCTCGGCCAAGCGGATCACCGTGGTGTCCCCGTTCTACCCCTACGCCCGGCAGGACAAAAAGGGCCGCGGCCGCGAGCCGATCTCCGCCCGCCTGGTGGCTGACCTCTACAAGACCGCCGGCGCAGACCGCATCATGAGCGTTGACCTGCACACCTCCCAGATCCAGGGCTTCTTCGACGGCCCCGTGGACCACCTGATGGCCATCCCGCTGCTGGCGGACTACATCCGGACCCGCGTGAACGAGGACAACATCACCGTTGTCTCCCCGGACACCGGCCGCGTCCGCGTCGCCGAACAGTGGGCGGAACGCCTGGGCGGCGCGCCGCTGGCGTTTGTGCACAAGAGCCGTGACCTGACGGTCCCCAACCAGGCCGTGTCCAAAACCGTGGTGGGCCAGATCGAAGGCCGCACCTGCGTCCTGATCGATGACATGATCGACACCGGCGGAACCATCTCGGGGGCCGTGCAGGTCCTGAAGAACGCAGGGGCCAAGGACGTTATCATCGCCGCCACCCACGCCGTGTTCTCCGAGCCCGCCGCCCGGCGCCTGTCCGAGTCCGGCGCCCGGGAAGTGGTGGTCACCAACACCCTCCCGCTGCACGCGTCCCAGCGGTTCCCGCAGCTGACGGTGCTGTCCATCGCACCGTTGATCGCCCGCGCCATCCGCGAAGTGTTCGACGACGGTTCGGTCACCAGCCTCTTCGACGGCAACGCCTAGCAGCGCCGCCCACGGGCCCGCCCGGCAGGATCTGCCGGGCGGGCCCGGCCCGTTTTCAGGAATGGGCCCCCGCGCTGGTAAGCTTGCCAGCGATACCTTGGCGAGGGAGAGCAACCGGGAAGCCGGCTGATGGTCTCCGTAATCGACTGGGTCTGTTCCACCTCTTCTCCTGCAGGCCTTCCGGCCGCCTGGCGTTGAAGGTCGCACCAGACCTCCGCCCTTGCTGAACACCGTTTAGGATTCAAGGAGATTTCCATGTCTGAGCAGAAACTCGCAGCAGAACTGCGCACCGAATTCGGCAAGGGCTACGCCCGCCGCGCCCGGATGGCCAACCTCATCCCCGCCGTTATCTACGGCCACGGCGCAGAGCCGATCCACATCACCCTGCCGGCCAAGGCCACCACCCTGGCCGTCCGCACGGCCAACGCCCTGCTGGCCCTGGACATCAACGGCGAAGGCCACCTGGCCCTGGTCAAGGATGTCCAGCGCGACCCGATCAAGCAGATCATCGAGCACATCGACCTCCTGACCGTCCGCCAGGGCGAAAAGGTCACCGTTGACGTGGCTGTGCACCTCGAAGGCGAAACCGCTCCGGGTACCGTCCACAACCTCGAACTGACGGTTGTCTCCCTCGAAGCTGAAGCAACCCACCTGCCCACCTCCGTTGTGGTCAACATCGAAGGCCGCGAAGCAGGCCAGCACATCCACGCTTCGGACCTGGACCTGCCCAAGGGTTCGGTCCTGCTGACCGATGCCGAAGCTCTCGTTGTCAACATCTCCGAGGCCATCGAGATCGAAGAAGACGAAGCCGAAGACGCCGCTGCAGCTCCGGCAGCAGCCGAGTAACAACCGGTATGTCCCGCCTGTGGCCGGATCCCCACTGGGGGTCCGGCCACAGGTATTTACCCGCAGCCCGACCTAGGATGATCCCATGACCGATACCTGGCTGATCGCCGGCCTTGGCAACCCCGGAACCCAGTACCAGGCCAACCGGCACAACGTTGGCCAGATGGTGCTTGATGAGCTCGCCGGCCGCATGGGTGCAAACTTCAAAAGCTCCAAAATGCGGGCCCAGGTGCTCGAAGGGCGGCTCGGCATCGGCGGTCCGCGCGTGGTGCTCGCAAAACCGCTCTGCTACATGAACGTCTCCGGCGGCCCGGTGGCGGCCCTGGCCGGCTTCTACGGGATCAACCCGGACCACGTCGTGGCAGTCCACGACGAAATCGACATCCCTTTTAATACGGTGAAACTGAAGACCGGCGGCGGGGAGGGCGGGCACAACGGCCTCCGCGACATCTCCAGGGCCCTGGCCACCAAGGACTACCTCCGGGTCCGGGTGGGCGTGGGCCGGCCACCGGGACGCATGGACACCGCCGACTTTGTGCTGCGGGACTTCGGTACCGCCGAGAAAAAGGAACTGCCGTTCCTCCTGGACGAAGCGGCGGATGCGGTGGACGCCCTGGTCCGGGACGGGCTGATGGCCGCGCAGCAGAAATTCCACCCGGCGAAGCCCGCAAGCTAGCAACACGCGAACTTATTCCGCGTACCACCTGTTTCCTTGTCTCAGCGACGGGGTACTGTACTTCCTATGCGGGGGAGCAATGGAGCTACATCCCGTTACCGCTGGATGTAGGGGATAGTGCATGTCAATCGAGCCACTGAGCTGGGGACGTGGGTCAACGCCGAACGGGGCCGGGCTGCGCAGCCAGGCTCCTGCCATGCCCGGGATCCAACAGTGGTCCGCTCCCGCCCGCGGCGCCAACCTCGATTCCGTCCGTACTGCCCTGACCAGTGAAGACTCCCTGGGCGTGGTCATCACCGGCAGCCGTGGTGTGGGCAAGTCCTCCCTGGCCCGCGCCGCCGTCAATGACCTTGGCCCCGACGTGTGGTCCCTCCAGCTCCGCAGCGCCCCTGCCGGTTCCAGTGCCCCCTACGGCTGCCTGTCCTTCCTGCTGGCCCGCCTGCCCCAGGCCTACATGGGTTCGCCCACCGCGATCCTGCGCGGCATCACATCCCTGATCCGCAGCGACGCTGCCGGGCGGCCGTGCATCATCACCCTCGATACTTCCGGCGGTATCGATGACATGAGCGCCGGCGTGCTGCTGAACGTCCTGCTGACCGGCACTGCGAAGATCGTCGCCGTGGCGCCCCGGACCAGTGACCTGCCGGATGATTTCCACTGGCTGCTGGCTGACAGGCGGATCACCGAAGTACGGCTGGACAACCTCAATGAGCTCCAGACCCGCCAGGTGCTGCTGTCGCTGCTGGGGCACCGGGTCTCCGCGTCCCTGGTCGCCACGTACCACAACATGGTGGGCGGAAACCCGTTGCTGCTCAAGGCGCTGGTCACCGAGCAGCAACACTCCGGCAACCTGGTCCTCTCCGATGAAGTCTGGACCCTCCGGGACAAGGTGGTGCTGGACGGCGCAGCCAGCCTGGACGACATTGTCCGCTCGCGATGGTCCCGGGAAACCGCTGAAACCCGCGAAGTCATCGAAATGCTGTCCTGCGCCCGCAGTGTGGAGCTGTCCCGCCTGACGGCCATCTTCAGCGCCGACGTGGTGGCGGACATGGAGGATGAAGGCCTCCTCGAAATCGAGGGATCCGACCACCGCTGGGTGACACTCCGCGAGAAGTACATCGGGGACGTGGTACGGACCTGGCTGAGCATCGCCCGTCGCCGCGAGCTCCGCAGCATGCTCCTGGGCGGTGCGGAACCTGATCCCGCCGGCATGAGCACGGAGGAGCTGCTGGCCTTCGCCGCCTGGACGCATGAGTGCGAGGCGGACCTCAGCCCGGGCCTGGCCTTCGCGGCGGCAGCAGCAGCTGTCCAGCTCTTTGACCCGCGCACCGCCCTGGCGTACGCCGATATGCTGCCACGCAGCCACCCGCTGTGGGTTCCGGCGCAGCGCCAAAAAGCTGCCGCCTACCTGCAGCTGGACCTCCCGCTCCAGTCCCTGGCCACCCTTGAAGGCATCTCCGCTGCGGAGCTGGACGCCCTCGGCGCCACGGAATACGCCGAGGTCATCGCCGCAACGTCCCAGGTGATGCTCTGGATCCCGGAGAAGACCCGGGCCGTCCCGGGCCTCCTGGTGCAGGCCCGTGACCGGCTGGCCGCCGCCGGACACGCTGCCGCCTGGCCTGACCCGGTCGCCGTGGCGGTCAACCGCATCGCCCTGAGCGACTTCGAATACCAGGCGTTTGTGGGCAACTACGCTGCGATCATTCCCGCCCTGGAGCACGCCGCGGACCCCGCCCGGAACCCGGACACCGGCTTCCGGATGAACGCCGCCATCATCCTGATGACAGCCCGGGCGCTGACCGGGCGGGAGATGGAAGCGCTCAGCCTGATGCGGCAGCTGGGTGGCCAGCTCACCGACGCCTCCCACGTTGTGGGCATCCGCGAGCGGTATACCCGCGATGCCTACCTGGTGCTGCTGCTGGCCGGGCAGTGGCGGCGCTGCATCGACTTCCTGGGTCCCCAAAGCACCGAGGAGCCCAACCGCATCTCGCAGCAGGATTCCGCCCACGAACTGGCGGTCGGCGTTGCCTACGCTTTCTCCGGACGCGGAACCGAAGCCCTCGAACCGCTGATCTCCGCTGTGGCACAGCTGGAGATCCATCCCACCCAGAGCGGGCTCCGCTGCGCGTATTCCGCCACGGCACTGGCCTACGCCCAGATCGGCAACCCTGCTGCTGCCAGGAAATACCTCGCCAAACTTCATCGCGTGCCGGGCACGGCGGACTTCGCCACCGAATGCGTGATTACCTTCTGCACCCTGGTGGCCGGACGCTGGCTGGGCGATCCGGACGCCGCCGGCGCCCTCAAACTTGCGGCCGAGGCAAACCTTGCCGACGAGCGCTTCACCGTGGCCGGCCTGTATCTGCTGGCGGCCACCGTCAACGGCAGCGACCCCGAGTTCCGGCTCCTCGAGGACATCGCGGCGCACCGCCAGGGGCCGCTGGCCGAAGTGTCCCGGCTTATCGCCATCGGCAGCCGCACCAAGGACGCAAAAACCCTGCTGGCCGGCGGCGAAATCGCTGCCACCCTGGAACTGGAGGCCGTCGAGGCCAGGTGCATGGCCCTCGCCGTCGATTTTGCCCGCCAGGACGGGGATGCCGCGTCCGCCCGGACAGCCCAGGCCCGGCTGGACATCCTGGCTGCCACCGTCACCAACCTGCCCATCGTGCCCAGCAGCGGCAGCCCGTTGCTGACCAGCAGGGAACGCCAAATTGCCCGCCTGGCCGGGCGGGGCGCTTCCAACCGCGACATCGCCCTTGAAATGGGCGTGTCAGTCCGAACCGTCGAAGGCCACCTGTACCAGGTCTTCACCAAGCTCGGCGTAACTTCCAGAGGTGATCTGACTGGACTTGTCTAACGGCTCCAAAACCGCAGGCCCGCACCGCGCCCTACCGGGCCGGCGCGAACCGCTCGACCGGATCACGGCGGTCATCCGCAACCGTGCCAGCCAGGCGGTCTACGTTATGGCGGGTCCGGGCCTCGGTAAAACATCGCTGACGGACGGGATCGTTGAGCGTTTGTCGGATGAACTCAATGTCCTGCAGATGCACGGCAGTTCCGCGCTTTCCAATGTTCCGTTCGGAGTCCTGACCCCTTACACCGCGGATCTCACGGCGGAGGAATCGATTTCCCCGGTGGCAGTGCTGCGGTCCATGTGGACGTACTTCGAGAAACTGAAAACCGTCAACGGAGCGCCGGTCCTCCTGGTGGTGGACGACGCACACTACCTGGACGAGGGCTCAGCCGGCGTGGTGGCGGACCTGATCTCGGCCGGCTGGGCCACCGTGGTGGCCGCCGCCAGGCCACGGCCCGGGCTGCCGCGGCCCCTGGACCAGCTCTGGTACGACGGCCTCGCCGAGCGGGTGGACCTGCGCCTGCTCAACAGGGAGCAGATCGAGGAAGTGCTGGCGCATGTACTGGACGGCACCGTCCCGGCAGCCACTGTGGATGCGGTCTGGAGCGCATCCGGCGGAAACCCCCGCATCCTGGATGCGCTCCTGCACGATGCAGCCGAGGCCGGGGTGCTGTCCAAACGGAACGGGATCTGGATCCTGCTGGGCCCACTGCCCTCCGACGGGGACCGAATCGGCTCAGTGGTGGCCAAGGAGCACCTCCGCCGCCCGCAGGACGAGCAGGAAGCCCTGAAACTGGTCGCCCTGGCCGGTCCCGTGAGCCGCAAGGCCATCGAGGACATCAGCGGAGCCGCCGTGGTCCGCTCGCTCCTGGAGCAGCAGGTGGTGGTGGAACACCCATCGATTCCGGCCGAACTGTCCCTGGGGAACGTGCTCCTGGCCCAAACCATCAGGAACACCATCTCGGTGTCCAGGAGCCTGCAGCTGCTCGAAAAAACCCGGCCGCACCTGCCCGATACCTTGCTGCACGGCGAAGGCCGGACCCGTTCCGTGGAGTGGGCCCTGGAGTGCGGGCTGCGGATCCCTGACGCCGCGCTGATCGAGGCCTCACGGGAAGCCCTGGACCGGTTCCGCAATACCAGCGCCCGCATGATCGCCTCAAAGGTCCAGGACCCGGCGCTGATCCCGCTGGCACAGGCCATCCAGGCGCGGGCACTCTTCAACGACGGGTACTACCTGGAAGCGGCATCCCTGCTGGACGGCTGCTGGGAGGCCCTGCTCAACCACGCCGATGGCCCTGCCGTGCTGCTGCTGCGTGCCTTCGCCCACCAGGCCAACGGCCAGTCCCTCGCGGGCCTCGCCGAGGAGGTGGTGGCGGTTACCGGTGTGGCAGGGACGCCGCAGTGGCCGCTGACCCTGATGGCCCTGCTTCGCAGCGGTGGTGAGCTGGACGCCGCCGGGCTCGCCGCGGAAGTGGGTACCGCAGCAGGCAGCGCTGTTGACGGTGCCACCGGCCTGCCCCTGCATGCCATGGGCGGGGCGTTGCTGGCCCACGCCCTGACCGCCGCGGGCCGGGCCGATGAGGGGGTGGAAGCCGCCCTGATGGCGGCGTCCGAGCTTCCCGCGCTTGAAGGCAGCCTGTTTTTCTTCCCGGAACTGGTCCTGGGCCGGCTGGTCAGCGCCTACCTGGCCATGGGCGAATGGGAAACCGCGGAACGCGAGCTGAACAACTACGCCTCGGCGCACTCACCCGGGCACGCCGTGTTCAACGGCAGCCTGCAGATCCTGCGCGGCTACTCGCTGCTGCGGCAGGGCAGGATGGAACGCGCCTACCAGGTGCTGCTGCCCGCCGTCGAGGCCCTCCGGCTCAACGACCCGCTGCAGCTTTTCCGGTTCGGCGCGTCCCTCGGCTTCTATGTGGCCGCACGCCTCGGCGATACCGCCCAGGCGCAGCGGCTGGAGCGGGACTGCCGCGACGCCGTGGCAGGGGCCCCGGCCCACGACCTCCTGGCAGCCGCCCACTGCGCCGCTGCAGCGGAGTACCTGGCCAGGGACGGGAAGGGCCTCGCGTCCCTCCACACACTGGTCACGGCCGCCGAGGCCGCCGGCAGGACCGGCACGCTCCTTGAACTGCTCGCCATGTGCTGGGAACTGGGCGACCCTTCCGTCATCCCGATGGTGCAGAACGTGGCCCGCACCGTTGACGGAAGGTGGGCCGGCGCCATGCTGACCCTGGCTGCCGGCTGGGAAGTGGGCGACGGCGATGCCCTGATGGACACCGCAGCCGCCCTGGAGGAAGCCGGCTTCGTCAACCTGGCCCGTGAGGCATACGCCAGGGCCAGTACGCTCCTGGAACAGGCCGGGGAGCGGCGCCGGTCCCGGCAGGCCGTGGCCCAGCGGGAAAAATGCGACCACGAACTGGGCGAGCGGTTCCGGGAAGGCCGGTTTATCGCCGCCGCCCCGGCCGTCCATCTGACCCGCCGCGAACAGGACATTGTTGGCCTGGCCGTCCAGGGGTACACGGACCGGGAAATCGCCCAGAAGCTGATGGTGTCCGTCCGCACCGTGGAGGGCCACCTCTACCGGACCTACGTCAAGCTCGGCGTCCGCAGCCGCGAAGAGCTCGAGTCCGCCCTGCCCAAGTAGTACAGCACCCGGGTGTGCCCGGCACATGCGCATCCGGGTTTTTCCGGCCGGACCCGGCATGTCCGTGTGCCTGTGGCGGGCCTGCAGTCCGCGGCTCCGGCGGACCCAGTACCGACCCGTTTCAAAGTCGAGTACAAGCTACTCGTGTACGCGTCCGGGCTCCGACGCTTTACTTAAGCAGGCAAGGAAAGCAGCGGGGAAACCGCCGCCGGACAGCCCGCATACCAGGTCTCCCGAAAGTTCCGGCTCCCCACCAAGGGGGCCGGCTCCAGACGGGGCCGGCGACGTCAGAGTCTTCTGAGACCGAGACTCTCCCCCCAGCCGTCGCCGGCCCTTCTTTCCGCAGGCTGAAGCCCGGAGAAACTGTGGCGGCCGTCCCCCCGGGGCGGCCGCCACAGTTGCGTTGTGGGACAATTGAGAGTCAACAGTTGGCATCTCAAGGAGTTCGTTTTGGCCGTAGTAACAACGCCAGCCACCCTGGAACGTGCCCTGCCGGCCATGGACGACGCCGAGGTGCTGCGGATCCGCAACGACTTCCCCGTGCTGAACCAGACGGTCAACGGGCAGCAGCTGGTCTACCTTGATTCCGGGGCCACGTCGCAGAACCCGCTCAGCGTGATCGAAGCCGAGCAGGAGTTTTACGAACAGCGCAACGCCGCCGTGCACCGCGGCGCCCACCACCTCGCCGTCGAGGCCACGGAGGCCTTCGAGGACGCACGCCAGACCCTCGCCGACTTTGTGGGCGCCGGCTACGAGGAAACCATCTGGACCTCCAACGCCACGGAGGGCCTGAACCTGATCAGCTATGCCCTCTCCAACGCGACGCTGTGGGCAGCCCAGGGCCGGGGTGATGCCAGGCTGAAGGACCTGGCCCTGAAGCCGGGTGATGAGATTGTGGTCACCGAGATGGAGCACCACGCCAACCTGATCCCCTGGCAGGAGCTGGCGTTCCGCACCGGCGCTGTCCTGCGCTTCATCCCCATCGACGACACCGGCAGCCTCCGCCTGGACCAGGCCCGGGACATTGTTGGTCCCCGCACAAAAGTGCTGGCCTTCACCCACGCGTCCAACGTCCTGGGCACCATCAACCCGGTCCGGGAACTCGTGGCGCTGGGCCGCAGCGCGGGGGCTCTGGTGGTCCTGGACGCCTGCCAGTCGGCTCCGCACCTGGCCCTGGACGTCAAGGCGCTGGACGTTGACTTCGCTGTCTTCTCCGGCCACAAAATGCTGGCGCCCACCGGGATCGGCGTCCTGTACGGCAAGCAGGAGATCCTGGACATCCTGCCGCCTTTCCTTACCGGCGGTTCGATGATCACCACCGTCACCATGGAGCGTGCCGAGTACCTGCCGGCGCCGCAACGCTTCGAAGCCGGCACGCAGCGCATCTCCCAGGCCGTAGCCCTGGCTGCGGCGGCCAACTACCTTACGGAAACGGGCCTGGACCGGATCCACCGTTGGGAAGGTGAGCTGGGCCAGCGTATGGTCACCGGACTCGAATCCATCGCCGGCATCCGGGTGCTCGGCCCCGCCGCCGGCAAGGAGCGGATCGGGCTGGCCGCGTTCGACGTCGAGGGTGTCCATGCCCACGACGTGGGGCAGTTCCTGGACTCCCGGGGGATCGCCGTCCGGGTGGGCCATCATTGCGCCCAGCCGCTGCACCGCCGCCTGGGGCTGACCGCCACCACGCGGGCCAGCGCCTACCTCTACAACACCACCGACGACGTCGACCGGTTCCTGGATGCTGTGTCCGGCGTGCGGGCCTACTTCCGCGCCTAGTCCCGTAACCCCAGGAGTACCCATGAGCCTTGACCAGCTGTACCAGCAGATCATTCTGGACCACGCCAAAACGCGCCACGGCAGCGGGCTGGCCGGCACAGCGGCCCCCGAAGGCGCGGCTACCGGCCAGTCGCACCAGCTCAATCCCGTCTGCGGCGACGAAGTCACCCTGCGGCTTGCCGTCGCTGACGGGAAAGTGGCCCAGGTTTCCTGGGACGGTGCGGGCTGCTCCATCTCCATGGCCTCGGCGTCCGTGCTCAGCGAAATGGCCGAAGGCATGACGGTGGCCGAACTGCATGGGGTCATCGACAGCTTCCGGGACGTCCTGCGCTCCCGCGGCAAAGTCCCCGCCGACCCGGCGCTGCTGGGCGATGCTGCAGCCTTCGAGGGCGTGGCCAGGTATGCGGCGCGCGTGAAATGCGCCATGATCTCCTGGGTCGCGGCCGAGGACGCCCTCAACCAGGCCTCCTGACCTGCCGGCAGCCGCCCGCCGCGGACTGCCTCCACCCACCGGACTGTGCGGATGACCGCAGTTCCTGCCCCACCCGCTGTCCCGGCTGCACCACCAGTACCCGCTACCTGCCTGATGAGTACATGCAGGTAGCAGTACCCTGCCAAGACAGGTAGCAAGTACCGGTGCACCCGTACTGCCAAGCCGCTTGACTGGTCCTCACCTCAGGAAATACCTACCTAGAGAAGGTCTCAGGATGAGTCAGGCCAGTCAATTTTCCGCACCCAAAAACCGGCAGGGTTCCTGCGTGGGCCGCGTTGCCGGCCTTCCTTCCCACCGCCGGCGCCGTTCCGGCCAGCCTTTCGCCCCGCCCCCACCAGCATTGGGCCGCACGATGTCCGTGGCCCTGCAGGCCGGCTGACCGGGGAGGCACAGAGTCATGGGTCTTCGAATCGGTTATGCCCCGGGCGCGTTCGACCTTTTCCACATCGGTCACCTGAATATCCTCAAACACGCCAAATCGCAGTGTGACTACCTGATTGCGGGCGTCGTCTCGGACGAGAAGCTGGAGCTCACCAAGGGCAGGGCGCCTGTGGTTCCGCTCGCTGAACGGCTCGAAATCGTCCGCAACATCACCTATGTGGACATGGTCTACGCCGAGTCCGCACCGGAGAAGCTCCAGGTCTGGGACGAACTGCGGTTCACCGTCTTTTTCAAGGGCGACGACTGGCGCGGCACGCCTGCCGGAATGCACCTTGAACACGTCTTTTCGGAGGTGGGGGTGGAAGTGGTCTATTTCCCCTACACCGTCCAGACCTCCAGCTCGGTCCTGCGGACCGCTCTTGAACTCATCAACCGTCCGGCAGCAGCGGACAGAATCCAGGGGGTGCAGTGATGAATGGACTAAGGATAGCGATGGTGGGTACCCGCGGGGTTCCGGCCAGGTACGGCGGCTTTGAAACGGCCATCGAGGAGATCGGCCAGCGTCTTTGCGCCCGCGGACACCAGGTTACGGTCTACTGCCGTGACACCGGAGCAGGTCCCCGGCCGGATTCCACTTACCTGGGAATGGACCTGGTGTTCCTGCCGGCCATGCACAAAAGGTCACTGGAAACGCTCAGCCACACGGGCCTGTCCGTGATGCACCTGATGGCACACCGGCCGGACGCTGCGATTGTCTTCAATGCCGCGAACGCCCCCTACCTGCCCCTGATCCGGGCGGCCGGCGTTCCGGTGGCCACCCACGTGGACGGCCTGGAATGGAAGCGGGCCAAGTGGGGCGGGTCCGGCAAACGCTACTACCGCCGGGCCGAAGCCATGGCCGTACGCTGGTCCGACGCCCTGATCGCCGACGCCGTGGGTATCCAGACGTATTACCGGGAACGGTTCGACGCCGATACCTACTACCTGCCGTACGGTGCCCCGATCCTGGCCGGCACCAAATCCGACAAGCTCGCAGAGCTGGGCCTGAAGCCCCGCGGCTATCATCTGGTGGTGGCCCGCTTCGAGCCCGAAAACCACGTCCACATGGTGGTGGACGGCTACGTCCGCAGCAAAGCCAAGGAGCCGCTGATTGTGGTGGGCTCGGCACCTTACTCCGATGCCTACACCCGCCAGGTGCACAGCCTGGCCGACGACCGGGTCAGGTTTGTTGGCGGCGTCTGGGACCAGGACCTCCTGGACCAGCTGTACGCAAACTCCCTGGTGTACTGGCACGGACACAGCGTGGGCGGCACCAACCCGTCCCTGCTGCGGGCCATCGGGTCGGGGGCCGCCACCAACGCATTCGATGTGGACTTCAACCGTGAAGTGCTCTCGACGGCGGGCAGGTACTTCGCCGACCCTGCAGGCGTGGCCGCGCTCGCGGAGGAAGCCGAAAGCGGGCTGCCCGGCCTGCTGGAACGCGGTGTCCTGGGACAGCGCCTGGCCCGCCGGTTCGACTGGGACCTGGTCACCGACGGCTACGAAGGCCTGTGCGCTGACCTGGTGGCTGCCACAGCGCCGGCGCCACGCCGGGCCCGGCGCGTGCAGCGGGGCACCCAACAGACCACTGTGGGGGCCGAGTAATGCCGGGCCAGCACGCCAAAGCTGCGGAAGCCCGGGAACTGCTGCCCTACGCCGGCTTCCGGGACGCCGTGGACAGGCTGTCCGGCGCGCAGAAGGCGGCTGCCCGCAGCGCGCCGGCCTACTCCCGTTTCGTCAACCGCAGGATGGGCCGCTACCTTGCGGCTGCAGCCTTCGGCGCCAGGCTGACCCCCAACATGGTCACCGGCATCAGCGCGCTTTTCACCTTTTCCGGCATCGCCCTGCTGATTTCCTTCCCGCCGTCATGGGGGCTGGGGATCCTGGTGTCACTGGCCCTAGTGCTGGGCTATGCCCTGGACTCCGCGGACGGGCAACTCGCCCGGCTTACCGGAGCCGGTTCGCCGGCGGGGGAGTGGCTTGACCACATCGTGGATGCCCTCAAAACCTCCACCCTTCCGCTCGCCCTGCTGGTGGGCCTCTACCGGTTCGCGGCGGTGGACCCGGTGTGGCTCCTGGTGCCCCTCGGCTCGGCGGTGGTCTCGGCAGTGGTGTTTTTCAGCATGATCCTGACCGAGCAGCTGCGTCGGCAGGCCGGGGTGGTTCCGGGCCAGCACGAAGGGGCCCCGCCGTCCTGGCTCCGCGCCGTGCTGGTGGTCCCCATGGACTACGGGGTCCTGTGCCTCAGCTTTATGCTTTACGGCGCCACCCCGGTGTTCCTGGCCGTCTACACGGCGATCTTCGCCGCCACCACAGCGTTCCTGGCACTGTCCTCCGTGAAGTGGTTCCGGGAACTTACCGCCGTCCACGGAGCGCAGCCACGCCTGGGCCGGGACCGTCGTCCCGCCATCGGAACCACCATGTCGGATGCAGGAGCGTAACTGATGGAAACCACCCCTGATAACCCCGCGGGACCCCTCGCCGGCCGACGGCGCCTGATCATCGGGGCCGTGGTGCTGGCGCTGCTGCTGATTGCCGGCACCGTGTGGGCAACCACCCGGCCGGGTGTGTCGCCCACCGCGGCGCAGGCCACGGAGACTGCCTCGGCCGCTCCCGACACGTCGGGTCCGGATCCGTCCGCCGCCGCGGCGGACCCCGATCCGTCCGCCGCCCCGGCGTCCGCCGATCCGTCGGCGCCCCCTGCCCCGGTTCCCGCAGCGGAACCGCCCCAGGCCCCGGCTCCGGAAGCGGCTCCCGCTGTGGAAACTCCACCGGCCGGGAGCGACGAGGAACTTGCTGCCGTGGAACAACCCGTCGCTCCTGCCGTGCCCCTGGTGGGCACCGCAGTGGTGAAGACCGGGGTTTCCGCTGCGATCACAGACGTTGAGGCGGTCAACGGCGAAGCCACAGGCATCGGCGAAGTTGCAGGCCCGGCGCTCCGTTTCAAGATCACCGTCAAGAACGACACCGCAGCGGAAATTTCGCTGGACCCGGCGGTCATCAACGTCAGCTACGGGGCCGACAACTCCCCGGCGAGCAGCCTCAGCGGCCCGGGCCCGGAGCCGTTCCCCGCCACCGTGGCCCCTGGCGCCAGCGCCACCGGCATCTTTGTCTTCGGTGTCCCGAAGGACAGCCGCGGCAGCGTAAAGATCTTCTTCAACCTCGACGCCGGAACGCCCATCGCCGCCTTCGAAGGCCAGGCCCCCGCATGACCCCGGCCCTCATGGTTGCGGGGCCGGTGACGCAGGCACGCGCCACGGCCCGTCGGCTGCGCAAGGCGGCCAAACGCGTCCGCGCCCATGCTGGCGTGGTGGCGCTCCGCTGCCGCAACCGCCTGGTGGCGGAGTCCGTCACCGGAACGGCCGACGTCGTGGTTTCCATGACCACCCACGGCGCGCGCCTGCAGACGGTGGATATCGCCCTGGAATCCATTGCCCGCGGCTCCGTTCGGCCGCGCCGCCTGATCCTCTGGCTGGACGACCCGGCGCTGATGGTCCGGCTGACCCCGCAGCTCCGGCGGCTGCAGCAACGCGGCCTGGAGGTGCGCCTTACCTCAAACTACGGACCGCACACGAAGTACTACCCTTACGTCCTCTCGACGGAAGAGTTCGAGTGTCCGTTGGCCACCGCCGACGATGACATCGTCTATCCGGCCGGGTGGCTTGCCGCGCTGGTGGCAAGCCACCGCGACCACCCGGACACGGTGGGCGGGCACTGGGTGAGCGTGGTGGGCGTTGACAGCGGCAGCATCACCGGGTATTCGGGCTGGGCGCGGCGCCACGACACCGAAGCCGGCATCGACAATTTCGCCCTGGGGGTCTCCGGGGTGATCTACCCGCCGCTCATGCTGGCTGCCCTCCGGCGGGGCGGGGACGCCTTCCTGGACCTGTGCCCCGGCGCCGATGACATTTGGCTGCACTGGACCGCACTGCGGGCCGGAATCCGGACCCGACAGGTAAGCGCCGTGCCCAGGCATTTCCCGATGATCCCGGGAAGTCAAAGCACCGCACTCAGGCTCAACAACGTGGGCAACGACCGCAACGATCACTGGATCCGGGGCCTCTACTCGGACTCGGATGTGCTGGCCCTCAGCAGCCCCGGAACTGCAGCAACCCTCAAGGATGGAGAAAGCAATGCGTTCTAAGCATCAAGCCGGGGTGGAAAGCCCCGGCCTTACGGCAAGCCAGGAAGGGCCCCCGCCGCACCGCGGCCCACGGTCCCTCCTGGTGATGGTCCTCAGTGCGGCAATGGCGCTGTCACTGGGCGTCGTCTGGGGTGCAGCTCCGGCGACAGCCGACAGTGCCCCGGCCCCTGATGTCCCCTTGACCGTCACCGCGGACAGGCTGCCCACCGCCCAGCACAACGGCGTGGGCTGGACCCAGCTGGTCATCGGCAACAAGGTGTACGTCGGCGGCGAGTTCACCATGGCCCGGCCTGCCGGCGCCGCACCCGGCACCCAGGAAGTGGTCCGTAACAACATCCTGGCCTACGACATCAGAACCGGTGTGCTGGACCCCACGTTCCACCCGAGCATGAACGGCGAAGTCACGTCCCTGGCCGCCTCACCGGACGGCAGCCGGTTGTACGTGGGTGGTTCCTTCACGGCCATCGACGGCGCCACCGTCTGGCGCGTCGCCGCCCTGAACCCGACAACGGGCAGCATCAACACCTCGTTCCTGCCGCGCATGTCCGCTTCCGTAAGGGCCATTGTGGCTACGGACACCACCGTCTACATGGGCGGACTCTTCAACGGCGTAGGCACCGTCACCCGTGACCGGCTGGCTGCCGCCGCCGCCTCGAACGGCGCGCTGCTGCCGTGGAACCCGGTGGCCGTGGGCGGCCGCGTCAACGCCCTGGCACTCTCTCCGGACAAGGCCAGCATGGTGGTGGGCGGCGCCTTCACCACCCTGAACGGATCCGCCAACCCCGGGTACGGCCTGGGGAAGGTGGACACCAACCTGGGCGCTTCTCAGCCCTTCCAGATCAACAACATTGTCCGTAACGGCAGCACGGGCGGCTCCATCACGGCGCTGGCTACCGACGGCACCAACGTATACGGCAGCGGCTACACCTTTGGCCGGGCCAGCACCCTTGAAGGCATTTTCTCCGTGAAATGGGCGGACAGTTCCACCGAGTGGATCGAGGACTGCCATGGCGACAGTTACTCCGTATTCCCCATCGGCGACGTGGTGTACCAGGCCGGGCATCCGCACTATTGCGGAAACGTTGGCGGGTTCCCGCAAGCTGAGCCGTGGGAGTTCCAACGCGCCCTGGCGTTCAGCAAGAAGGCCACCGGTGTCCTGACCCAGGAAACCCACGGCTACACCAACTTTGGCGGCAACCCGGCGCCGTCGCAGCTGAACTGGTTCCCCTACATGAGTGACGGGACCTTCACCGGACAGAACCAGGGCCCATGGTCCGTGTCCGGCAACGCGGATTACGTGGTCTACTCAGGCGAGTTCACCAACGTCAACAGCCAGGCCCAGCAGGGTATGGTCCGTTTCGCCAAGAGCACCACGGCGCCGAACCTCCGCGGACCGAAGGTGACCGGGGCAAACTTCGCCCCGACGCTTTCAACCCCGGCGCCTGGCCAGGTCAGGGTCCGCTGGCAGGCGAACTGGGACCAGGACAACGAGAACCTGGTCTATGAGGTTCGACGGGACAATGTGGTAATTGCCACCCTGAACCAGGCTTCACGGTTCTGGAACCGGCCCGGCATGACGTTCCTGGACACCAACCGGGTCGCGGGGCGGAGCTACGCGTACCGCATTTATGCCAGGGACGCCTTCAACAACCAGGCAGTCAGCGACATCGTCAGGATCACCGCGACGGACACCGTGGCAGCCCCGGGCGCCTACTCGCAGACGGTACTTTCCGATGCGCCGGCCAACTACTGGCCGCTGGGGGACGCCGCCGGAACCACCGGCGTGGACCTTGCCGGCAAGGACGACCTGGTCCTGCGCCCCGGGGTGACCCTTGGAGCTGACGGTGCCGTGGGCGCCGACGGCGGGACAGCGGCAACCTTCAACGGCACCGCCGACAGCGTGGCCGCCAGGATGCCGATCGCCATGCGGCCGCAGACGTTCAGCACTGAGGCCTGGTTCAAGACCGGGTCCACCACGGGCGGCGGCATCATCAGCTACGGCAACTCACCCACCGGCGTTTCCACCGATTTCGACCGGACCGTGTACATGTCCAATACCGGCAGGCTGTTCTTCGGGGTCCGCCCCAACGGCGCGACCCGGCAGACCATCAACTCGACGGCGAGCTTCAACGACAACCAGTGGCACCATGTGGTGGCTACCCTGGGCAGCAACGGCATGCAGCTGTTTGTCGACGGCGTCCTGGTGGGAAGCCGGGCGGACGTTACCTCTGCCTGGCAGTTCGATGGCTTCTGGCGGCTGGGCGGCGACAACCTCGGCAGTTGGAGCAACCGGCCCACCAGCCGCAACATCAACGGCCAGATCGACGACGTCGCCATCTACCCGGCAGTGCTTCCGCTGTCCCGGATCCAGGCCCACTACGTGGCCTCGGGCCGGACAGTATCTGCTCCGCCGGCCGCCCCGGTGGCGCGGTTCGCAGCTGCCGTGGACGGGCTGAAAGCGTCGGTTGACGGGACGGCCTCCTCGGACGCCAACGGCCCCATCGCCGGCTACGCCTGGGACTTCGGCGACGGCGGAACGGGTACCGGCGTCAAGGCCGACCACACCTACGCCGCCGGCGGCACCTTCAACGTCACGCTGACCGTTACTGACAACACCGGCCAGACCAACGCGGTGACCAACCCGGTCACCGTAACCGCCCCGCCGCCCAACCAGGTACCCGTGGCCGGCTTCACGTCCACTGCCACCAACCTCGCGGCGGCCTTCAATGCCGGCACGTCCGCCGACCCTGACGGCACCATCGCCGCCTACGCCTGGGACTTCGGCGACACCACCAGCGACACCGGCGCCACTCCGTCCCACACCTACGCAGCGGCGGGCACGTACAACGTGACGCTGACGGTCACGGATGATGACGGCGCAACCGGCTCCCTCACCAAGGCAGTCACCGTCCAGGCGCCACCGGCCAACACCGTTCTGGCTGCTGACGACTTCGGCCGCACCACCGCCTCAGGCTGGGGCGCCGCCAACACCGGCGGGGCCTGGTCCGTGGCAGGCACTGCCGCTGCCTATACGGTTGGCAACGGCGTCGGCAACCTGATCCTGGCCACTGGCGGGGTAACCCGCACGGCGATCCTGGGCGGGGTATCCGCCGCCGCCACCGACGTGCAGGTCAAGGCTTCGCTGGACAAGATCGGCAACGGCGGCGGAACGTTCGTCAGCGTGATCGGCCGCCGGGTGGGGTCCGACGATTACCGGGTCAAGGTCAAGGTTCCGGCCACCGGTGCAGGCACGCTGTACCTCACCCGGATTGTGGGCGGGGCCGAAACCATTATCTCCACGGCACCGCTGACCGGCCTGACCCTGGCCCCCGGCGACGCCATCCGGATCCGGATGCAGGTGACGGGCACGGGCACCAGCACGCTCCAGGCCAAGGTGTGGCGCGATACTGCTGCCGAACCTGCAGCCTGGCTGCTGACCAGCACCGACACCACCGCAGCACTGCAGGCACCCGGAACAACGGGGCTGGTGGGCTATTTGTCCGGCTCCGCCACCAACGTGCCCATAACTGTGCGGTTCGATGACTATTCGGTGAAGGTGCCCTAAGAGTAGCCTTATCGCACCACCGGCTCGTGCACAGGCTGCGCCGCAGCGACTTTTGTCCCCGCCGGCGCAGCCTGTGCGCCAACGGTGCTCTTCCGCACTGACAGGGAACCCTGCGGAAGGGATGCGACCGGGCTTGCGCCCGGAGCATCACCCAAAGCGACTCAGCGCTTTGCCACAGACTCGGTCTGCACGTGGAAAAGGGCTGATATGTTCAGGAAAAGACCAGCTTTCCGGCTGGTGGCGTTGTTCAGTACTCTGTTTCTCTTCGGTGGGGGCTTTGCGGCACCGGCGCTGGCGGACTCCGCTCCCATCGATCCCAATGATCCTAAAACCCCGGTGACCGTCACCGCTGACAGCCTCCCCACGGTCCAGCACGACGGCGTGGCATGGCAGGCCGTCACTGTGGGGACCACTGTTTATGTTGCCGGCAAATTCAACAACGCCCGGCCCAGCGGCGCCGCTGCCGGCACACAACTCGTGCCCCGGCGTAATATCCTGGCCTTTGACTTGGCCACCGGCGCACTCAAAACCTCCTTCACCGCATCCTTGAACGGCCAGGCCCTGGCCATTGCGGCGTCGCCGGACGGCAGCAGGATCTACGTTGGCGGCGATTTCACCACTGTGAACGGCGTCACCCGGAACCGGATAGCCGCCTTGAATCCCGATACCGGCGCCCCCCTGTCGGGCTTCGCCCCCTCCGTTGGGGGCTCCGTACGGGCCATCGTGGCTGACGGCAGCAAGGTCTGGTTTGGGGGCCTGTTCGGCAGCGTTGGCTCCTCATCGCGGAACCGGCTGGCGGCAGTCAACGCGGGCAATGGAGCCCTCCTGCCCTGGGCGCCCAACGCGGCCAACGGAAAAGTCAACGCGCTGGCGCTCTCTCCCGACGGAAGCAAAGTGGTGGTGGGCGGCGCCTTCACCACCCTGAACGGCTCCAACCGTCCCGGCTACGGCCTGGGCATGGTGGATGCGGTGTCCGGCGCGAACCTGGCCACCCCCATCAATGACGTGGTCCGCAACGGAGGTACTGACTCGGCCGTCCTGTCGCTCTCCAGCGATGGGACATCGTTCTACGGCACGGGCTACATCTTTGGCACCGGCGGCAACCTGGAAGGCGCGTTTGCCGCCAACTGGTCGGACGCACGGGTCAAATGGGTGGAGGACTGCCACGGCGACTCCTACGGCGCGTTCGCCACGGACACGGCTGTCTACGTTGCAGGCCACCCGCACTACTGCGGAAACCTGGGTGGTTACCCCGAAACCACACCACGGACCTGGCACCGGGCTGTTGCCTTCGGCAAAGAGGCCACCGGAACCCTGACCAAGGACATCTACGGCTATCCATCCTTCACCGGGCAGCCGGCTCCCGCCATGCTTAACTGGTTCCCTGATATGGACACGGGGACGGCCAGCGGCCAAAGCCAGGGCCCATGGGCGGTCACGGGAAACAACTCCTACGTGGTGATGGTGGGGGAGTTCAAAAATGTGAACCAGCGGGCGCAGCAGGGCCTGTCCCGTTTCGCCGTTAGGTCCATTGCACCCAACGACCAGGCCCCCCGGGTGTCCGGAGCAAGTTTTGTTCCCAGCCTCAGCAGCCCCGGTGCCGGTCAGGTCCGGGTCCAGTGGCAGGCCAACTGGGACCGGGACAACTCGAACCTGACGTACACCGTGCTCCGCGACGGCGACACCACGCCGGTGTATACGGCCTCGCAGCTGTCCACGTTCTGGCAGCGGCCCACCATGTCGTTCACCGATTCCGGGCTGACGGGCGGGCAGCATAGCTACCGGATTTCCGTGCGGGATCCTTTGGGCAACACGCTCACGGGAAACGCGGCAAGCATCACTGTTGCCGGCGCAACCAACGGGCCGCCCACGGCCAGCTTCACCAGCAGCACCGATGGGCTGACCGCAGCGGTGAACGGTTCAGCGTCTGTTGATCCTGGCGGCAGCATCGCAGGGTATGCCTGGCAGTTCGGTGACGGCGGCACGGAATCCGGCGTCTCGGCGCAGCACACGTACGCGGCCGCAGGAACCTACACGGTCACCCTGGTTGTCACCGATAACTCGGGCAACACCGATTCCGTTTCTGCTCCCGTCACGGTCAGTGCCGGGGGCGACCCCGACGGCCCGCTGGCCAACGATGCCTTTGGCAGGACCGTCACCGGAGGGTGGGGGAGCGCCGACCTTGGCGGGGGCTGGTCCACCAGCGGCGGGTCAACACCGTTCGCCGTCTCCGGCGGGGCCGGGCGGATCACGTTGGAACCCGGGCGGGGCCCCTCCGCCTATCTTGGCGCCGTGACGGCCACGGACACGGACGTGCAGGCGACGTTGTCCTTCGACAAGGTACCCAACGGCGGCGGCGCCTACGCAGGCCTGG
This sequence comes from Arthrobacter sp. ZBG10, assembly GCF_001238605.1. Lineage (NCBI taxonomy): Bacteria > Bacillati > Actinomycetota > Actinomycetes > Micrococcales > Micrococcaceae > Arthrobacter > Arthrobacter sp. ZBG10. The sequence goes on from NZ_LFQH01000052.1 coordinate 49,703, forward strand.
TGGGCCGGCGGGTGGGCACCGCCGAATACCGCGCCAGGATCAAGCTCGACGCTGCCGGTGTGGTGACCCTGCGCCTGATCCGGCTCTCCGGCGGCGTGGAAACCACATTGGTCACCGCCAACACTGGACTGTCGGCCGGTGCCGGAAACCAGCTGCAGCTGCGGTTCCAGGTCACGGGAACGGGGCCAAGCCAGCTGCGGGCCAAAGTGTGGTCCAGCGGCTCCACGGAACCGGCAGGCTGGGGAGCCAGCACCACTGATACAACAGCGGGACTGCAGGCCGCCGGCAGCACAGGTGTCACCGTCTACACCTCCAGTGCCGTCACCAACTTGCCCGTCCGGGTCCTGTTTGACGATTTCAGCGTCAGGAGGCCTTGACCGGCAAACATAAAGGAAGGGGAGGAGCGCCACCAGCGCACTCCTCCCCTTCCTGTTGGCCCGTGCCGCAGAGCGGGCCGGGCAGCTATTGAGTTATCAGCCGTTGTAGAGAATGCCGGTGGTTTTGCCCTCGGTGAGGAAGGCCAGGTTGTCTTCCCAGCGGTTGGTGGACAGGCCGCTGACGGTGCTTGCCGACCGCTGGATGATCCGGATCGGGTAGGTGCCGTTGGCGTACTGGTACTGGTTGCGGCCCAGGTAGTTATTGCGGACCGTCACCGTGATGTTGGAGTACTTGCCGTTGTCGATGTTGATCGACGTCTGGCCGTCATCCACCCAGTTGCTCTCCACCACTACGTTGGCCAGCTTGGCTACGTTCTGCTGGAGCATGATGGCAATGCCGCCGTGCGTGCCGCGGGGGCTCGGGCCCGAACCTGCTCCGGTAACGATGCTGGCCACCACGGTGTTGCCGGCGAGCAGGATGTTCTCGCCGCCCTGGACCTGGATGCCGTCGTTGTGCGTCCCATCGGAGTGCACGGTGTCCTGGTCGAAGAACGTCAGGGAATGGATGTAGTTGCCCTTGGCGGTCACGTTGGCCGTGGCCGGGCCGCCGGGACGGTTGAAGATCCCCAGTCCGTCGTTGGTCCGCTGGATGTGGTTGCGCAGGGCCGTGTAATCGTGGCCCACGATGCCGTCACGGTTGAACGAGGGACGGTCCGGGTTGATGGTGTTGTTCTGCACCAGCAGGTTGGACACGGCAGCGCTGTTGGCGTCGATGATGCCGGTGGCGTTGGCGGGGTGGTTCTTGCCGCCATGCAGCCTGCTGTTCTTGATGACCACGTTCTTTGCCCGGACCTTGATGTCGCCGTAGATCTCAAGGCCGTCCAGGACGGTGCCGTCCACGGAGATGACCAGGTCGGCGCCGCTGGTGTTGTACGGCTTCAAAGTGGTTCCGGCCGGAACGCCGGTGTTGGCGGCCGATGGCTTGGCCGAGGTGGTGGTGGCTGCGGCCACGGACTGGACGGTTTCCACCGGAGCCGGTGCTGCCTC